>JBBAAG010000010.1 GCA_041658405.1 Elusimicrobiota bacterium | reverse complement strand
TGCTAACGCTATCTGCGGGAACATACTACTTTACCGCGATAAACCTCTCTGGTAACGCTGTAGTAAAGATAGACAGCGAAAACGGTAGTGTTGGAATATTTGTCACAGGCAAGGTTATGGTTGACGGCACTGCGAAACTCAACCCTGACAATGACAAGTACGCACTTGCGTTGTACTGCCATAACGTTACGGACAACAAAATATTGGTCAACGGCACAATTTGCGGGACAATATACGCTCCGAAATACGACCTTGTGATGGACGGCAACGGTATGATTACGGGTAATGCGTGTATCGCTTCTGCGGTACTCAACGGCAAGGCAAGCGTAGTTGGGCCGGTAGTAACCCCGCCGGAAGCAGATGCTGCAGGTTCACGGTTTGGTATGATGACAAACGATGCTGCAGCGTTGGAAGCAGAAATCGCGAACCTCAACTTTAAGCTTGGCGAAAAAATTATCACACCCAACCATGACGGGAGAAACGATAATGCAACCTTCAGCGGGATAACACGGTACTTAAGTATACGGTTAATGCAAGGTCGGGAAGAAAACGTTGACGTAACAATCTGTGACCTCTCGGGTAGAGTGGTACGGCGGATATCCAACCCATCAGGCTGGGACGGTACTGACGACAACGGCCAACCCGTCGCTAACGGCGTATACATTTACCAGTTCCGCGCGAACGGCAAACTGGTCACCGGCAGTGTTGTTGTGGCGAAGTAAGTAATATATAGATACTTTGTTCATACAAGCATGAGGACATTTTATATAGGGGATAGATCATTAACAGTACGTTCGAGCGTAGTAACAAAAAAAGCAGTGGTTATAAGTTTTACCTGGGAATATGACACCTTCCCGCACTAACTTATTCTTTATCGATGTTAATCCTTGCGTAAAGACGGTATTAACGAATTTGTTGGTATGAGCGTTACGTGCTAGCTTGCCTGGTGTATCGCGTTGAACATTGCCAAGCCTTAGATCGTTACAAAAGTCTGTAGCGTATCCACAGCACGGATATACGTCACCCGTAGGGGTAACAAAAAAAATGTTGCCGGGGCCTGCGCAGTAATCTTCATGGAACCATTTTTTTGCATCCCACGGGGTTGAGAGTAAAACTTTTTTGTTGTTTATAGGGAATAACGGGATACTCGATATCCGTAATAATAAGTTATCCGCTCTTATCACTACCGGCATTTCTCTGTGGTACTCCATTTTTGCGTGTAATACCCGCGCTAGAGCGCGTAGTTTCTTATACGTTTTTGTTTGTAATGCTTTAACTTTGTCTTCTATAAACACCAGTGATACCTGATCAATTCTCTCCCATACACGGTTACATCCGGTGATAAACTTTGCGAGTTTACGTATATCCTGCCGGTGGAACCTGTCACAACTAAGGCCAAACGTACCGTCGTATCCTGCGGTATGTAATTCCGTAAGCTCGTGGGTTAGTTCATCGGAAGTGTGCCACCATACGCCGTTAGTTGTGATTCTGTCAAATTCCATATCATACTTCCGTGCTGTGCGGGTTAGAGCTAATAATTCGCGTAGCGCAAGGAAAGGTTCACCCCCAGTGAAGCCTACTTTAATAATTTCGTACTCCGTGCATTGGCGTAAGAACTTTGATGCTGTCTTTAGATTAATGGTATCACTGCCGGGTTTTACCGTGCAATGTTTGCATGCGAGGTTGCATTTTGTTGTTAATGAAAACAGTACTTGTTCCGGTATAAACTTAGGTTTCATAATGTAAGAATTATAGTATAATATCCGTCATTATGTATATTTTTTGCGGGATGAAACTTAATTCCAACATATTCCTTGCGCCGTTAGCGGGTTATGCTGATGCCGGGTTCCGGAGTGTATGCCGTGAACTTGATGCCGGGTTTACCTACACCGAAATGATAAGCGTTATAAGCCTCGCACGTAAGATTATGCCGGCACTTGAGATGCTTAAGGTTGAACAAAACGAATTGCCGTATGGTGTGCAACTATTCGGGAAGCATGTTGAAAGCTATGCCATAGCAGCGGAACTGCTAAACTCCTATCCCGGGGTGGGGTGTATAGACGTTAATATGGGCTGTTCCGTTCGGAAAGTATCAAACCGCGGGGAAGGTGTTGGGTTGATGAGCACACCTGAACTTGCCACTGAAATTGTATCACGGATGAAAGCTGTAACGCATTTACCGGTGACTGCTAAAATACGAAAAGGGTGGGATGAGAATAGTATTAACGCTGTGGAGTTCGCAAAACGGTTGGAGCAAGCCGGGCTTAACGCTATTACTGTTCACGGGAGGACTAAGGTTCAAAGGTTTCAGGGTGTTGCGGACTGGGATATTATCCGTGATGTAAAGAAAGCGGTTAATATCCCTGTTATCGGGAACGGTGATGTACGCACACCGGAGGATGCAAAACGTATGCTTGCCCATACCGGCTGCGATGCTGTGATGATCGGCCGTGCAGCGGTGGGGAATCCCTGGCTTTTTCGGCAAATTAAGGAGTTAGTTGAAACCGGGAAATATACGCTTCCTGCTGCTAAGGATAAGCTTGGGATTTGTGTGGAACAGTATAAGAAGACATTGAAATATGTCAACCCGCAAAGCGCGGTGTTTCAGCTTAGGAAACACGTATTTTTTTATATCCGCGGCCTTGACGGTGCGGCAGAGGTCAGGCAACGGATTTCAGTGGAACGCTCCTGGGATGCTGTACTAATGATTCTGGCGGAATATCTGCATAAATTTGAGTAAAATATATACTTACAGCTTTTCTTGAGATTTGTTGCAAACAAATATGTGTGTAAAGTATAATGTTTTGTATATTTAGTTAATGGTTAAGGTGGAATTTTAATTTATGTATCAGAAGAAGAACTGGTTAACCCAACTTTTAGTTATCTCATTTTTGTGTACGCAGTTGGAAGGTATTGGTTCAACTGCGGAAGTTATGAATGCGGAACTATGTTTTTACCGCGGGGATGAGGTGTACTCAATTTTCCGTGATGTCGCGGTTAATAATTTGCGTTCTGATGAAGAAAAGGTTAAGGCTGTACTTACCGAACTTGTAAATGGTTTATTACCGGAAGAAAAAGTTGCATACCTGCGTACTGCAATCCCTGCTGGGACGGAAGTTATCGGTGTGAAGATTGCAGGGGAGGTAATATATATTGATTTTACATCTCAAATTGTTAAAGGTATAAACGAAGTGTCGTTAGCAGAGATTTCAAGGCAGGTGTTGTTCACTGCTAGAATTATAGTTCCTGCGGTTAATACTTATAAAATAACATCGATGGGTAAGCCGTTGGGTGAGTACATACCCAAAATTGTGATGACTGAAAAGGAAAAGGTGGACCTACAAAAGTCGTTGAAACTGTACCGTGCGCCAATACCGCCGGTAGCGCCTCGGACTAACGACGGGCCGTTTACCGGGAAAAATATTTCTGTAAGTCCCGGGCATGGGTATTGGTATACGTGCTATGCCTGGGTGTTCCAGCGTGGGCAGGTGTTTGGGTTTGAGGATAATGACGCTGCGTTGCGGGAAGATCATACAAATTGGCATATGATGCGCCACGTGATTAATTACTTGCTTGACGGCGGGGCATCTGTATTCCCGTGCCGTGATATGAATATGTCCTCCGGGAATGATACTGATGAGTCGGATATCGGCCTTGCTGCACCAAATAAGCCGTGGTGGTTGATGGCAGGGAAGTATTACATAAAAAAAGTTGGTGCACCAAAAGCGGTCTCCGATCCTAGTACGTCAGCGCAAAGTTGTGATCCTCAAAACCAAAAGGCAAAGGATTGGAAAGCACGGCCGTATTACGGGAATTGGTTGCTAAAAAACGGGCCGGGGATGGATTTTCATATTGCGTTCCATACAAACGCGAGTAGTAACGCGTCAGTCCGCGGGATGCAGTTTTATGTTGATGTAGATGCAAATGCGGATAATGGTAGTGATTACGATGGGGGTAATCTTCAGGTGCATGTGGATAATATACCTAAACACCGCTTATCTGCGCAAAAAGTGTATGCCCAGGCGGATAAGTTAATTAAAAAGTATTATGACCCGACTTGGAAGTCCGTAGCAATTTATTATACTGACTGGCAGTACTCGGAGAATCATCATTCCCAGGCGCCGTGTTTTATGGCGGAATTTTTGTATCACACAAATGCAATGGATACTAAAGCGTTACTTGACGAAAAGTTCAGGAGGCTTGCAGGGCAGGCGTATTACAAAGGTTTATGTGATTACTGGGGTATAACGGAATACGGGTTGCCGGTTACTATTACCGACCTTAAGGCGTATCCCGGGAGTTCTGCCGGGCAAGTGAGGCTCGTGTGGAGCGCGCCAGGTGAGGATTATACGTATGTCAGCGCAATTAAGTATGTGTTAAAATATTCAAATGCTCCTATTGACACAAAAACTAAGTTTGACGCTGCAACAGTGTATCCGCAAGCATGGGTGCCGAAGTATCGATGGTGGATGGAAGAAAAGGTTATTGACGGGTTCACTCCGGGTGTAACTTACTATTTTGCTATAACTTCAGAGAATGATACTGAAGATATTTCAAAAGTGTCAAATTCAGCTGGGACATACGCAAAAAATGCGGGGGTAATTATTACCGGGGATATTAGCGGGAATATTAAGGATTTACTGGCTAGTGTTGCAGTATCTACCGCCCAAGTAATGTTAGTGCCTAATGGTGACGGTGTGTATCCTGATAAAAACGGGAATTACAGGATAGCAAACCTTACTCCGGGGGTTTATACGTTAAACATTACTGCCGCAGGGTATTCTGCTCAAACAAAAACGTGTGCGGTTGTCGCACAGTCAACTGTTACTGTAAATTTCTACCTCGTGTCCGGTTCCAGCGGTGCGATTAACGGCCGTGCGGTGAATAAACTTACCGGAGAACCTGTATCGGGTGTGAAGATAGTTAATACTTCAAATAATAATGCGACAGTGTATACTGACACCAGCGGGGATTATATTTTTGGTAGCCTTTCTCCGGGGGCGTATTTTATCACTACTCAGGTTGCGGGGTATCAAAATGCGAATAGTTTGTGTACCGTAAGCGCTGGGAATTTGACGGTATTGGATTTTTCATTAACCCCAAGTGGTGTCACTACCGGGAATTTGAATGTCCGTGTTCTGGATTCTGTTAATACATTGTTGACACTTAACGGTGCGGATTGTTTCCTAAGCCCGGAAAACCGGCATGTACTGACTAATACCGGCGGGGTGTATAGTTTCAACAATATTGTTTCAGGGAGCCATACTGTGACGGTTAATCTCGCGGATTATGCTGTTGCGTCGTCCACGTGTTCAATTACTTCAGGGGTTACAGCAGAACTTATAATAAGATTGATACCGTTAGCTTCCGTTTGCGGGGTTTATGGGATAGTAACAAATAAAACTACTTCCGCAGCGTTGCAGGATGCAGGGATTAGTATTTTAGAGAATAGCAGGGTTGCACAGTCAGGATCTAACGGTGTATATGAGTTCACGAATTTATCTTCCGGCACTTACAATCTTGCAGTTTCTCTTTCCGGTTATGAATCAAGTACAACAACGTTTACCCTGGGGTCAGGTGAACGTAAAGAAGTTAATTTTGAACTTACGCCGTTAGCGAGTATTACCGAAATTTCGGGTCGCGTAACGGATAATACTGGGAATGCGATCAAAGGTGCAACCGTAAAAGTGGTAAAAGGTAATACTGTGAATACTTTGATAACGGATGCAAATGGTAATTATAAATTGTCAAACATTTCAGCGGCAGGGTATTATAACGTTGAATTTAGCCATATTGGGTACGAAACAGTTAGTAAAAACAATCAGTATATAACGCTTGGGAGCGCTAATGTAATAAATGCTCAAATGCAGCCTGTTGAAACATTACAAAATGTGCAGTTGAGTAATAGTGTTTATACGCCTATACGTGACGGTGTAGCGCAGGTGTTGACTTTAAAGTTTAATGTTTCATCCGGTGAGAGTAATGTGGTGGTTAGGGTTTATGATATCAAAGGGCGTAGTGTGCGGCAGATGGAGAATGTAATGGTTAACGGTACAGCTGCGGAAACGTCCTGGGATGGTAATGATAATGCCGGCCGTGCAGTACCCGGCGGGGTATATATCTATCAGATCGAAGCCGGGGGGAAAGTGCGTACCGGTAAGATTCTTGTCGCTAAATAAAGAAAGGATGTTGTTGTATGGCAAAGTTTGTAAGGTTCAAAACAGGTAATATTCCTCCGAGTTACGGGCTGGTCGAAGGAAGTGATGTTACGTTGTTGGAAGGCGATGTTTTTTTGGGTTATAGGTTATTAAAGACAGTATTGCAGTTGCGTGACCTTGAAATCCTTGCCCCTGTATTGCCTCCGAATATTTATGCTGTAGGGTTGAACTACCGTGATCATGCGGAAGAAAATAATTTGCCGTACCCCAAAATACCGCCGGTATTTATGAAAGCTAATACCAGCGTTATTGCGCATGGAGAAAAAATTAAGCTCCCGAAATGCGCACCAAAGATGGTGGATTATGAAGCGGAACTCGGGGTGATCATAAAAAAACCGGCATTGAATGTTCCTGAAGATAAAGCTATGGAGTTTGTCGCAGGGTATACCTGCGCAGATGATGTCAGTGCGCGGGATGTGCAGTTTGAAACCAATGAAAAACAGTGGGTCCGCGGGAAGTCGTTTAATACGTTTTGTCCACTTGGGCCGTTTATAGTTACCGACGTTTATTCAAAAGGGTTGAGTGTTGAGTTAAGGCTTAATGGTAAAGTTATGCAGAAGTCTAATACAGATAATCTTATACATAATGTTTCTAAATTAATTGCGCATCTGTCACAGGATAATCTGTTATTACCCCAAACATTGATTCTTACCGGTACACCGGGCGGGGTTGGGCATTTTAAGAAACCGCCGGTATACCTCAAGCCAGGGGATGATGTGGAAGTTGAAATCGGGGATGTAGGTATTCTCCGGAATATTGTGGAGTAAGAATTGTTGATATGAAAATATTGTCTAATAAACAGATATTCTCTGACGGGAAGCATAACGCGTTTACTTCTATCTCAAAATTTAAGGGTAAGTATTTTATAGTGTTCCGTCACGGGGAAAGTCATGTGTCTTTAGACGGGAAGATTGTAGCCATTACTTCAGAGGATCTTAAGGTGTGGTCACTACCGTCAGTCGTTGCGGATATCGAGACGGATGACCGGGACCCTAAATTGTTTGTGTTTAACGATAAACTTTACTGCGCGTACCAAACACGGCATCTTAAGGATAATGATCCAAAACAAAGCGTTGCGGAACCTATGATTACATGGACAGAAGACGGGTTTAATTGGTCAATCCCTGTAAAGATGATTGATCTTATGGGTGTGCCTTGGTATGTTCACCAGGGTGCGGATGGTAAGTTTTATTCTGCATTATACACTTTTGAGGACCGTACTGACGGGCGTACCTGGAAAGTTGTATTACTAAAAACTGCGGATCCTGAAAAAAAGTGGGAGCAACAATCGGTTATATGGCAGGGTGAATCCGCGAATGAGACGGATATCCTGTTTTCCGGGGATAAGCTTTACGCGGTTATCCGGAGGGAGAGAATGAATACTGTTATAGTATCATCAGTTATGCCGTATACAACCTGGGAGAAAGTGTATGAACTGCCTTTTGAAGTACACGCTCCGGTGTTGTATCCGTCACAACAAAACACCGGCGGGTTCTATATAATTGGAAGGTTGATACAACGCACAACGGAGTTCGGGTTGCCGTATCATGAAGTTGCAGTATTTGAATGGGCACCCGTAACTGGGTTTAAGAAACATTGTATATTTGTCAGCGGGTACGGTGTTGATTCTTCATACGCGGGTATCTGCGGGATTGATGGGCAACCTGATGAACTTGCGGTATCCTATTATTTTGGTACATCGCAGCAGGCAAGTATTTTTGTTGCCCGGATAAAAACCTGAACTTCTACTTCCCGTGTTCTGCGAATAATGCTTTGTTTATGAAGCGTTTAATCTTGAAACGGTTAAATAATCCGAGTTTAATAAATTCAATGCCGTGTAACGGGCCGATATCTGAGCTGTAAGTCCAGCAGACTTTTCCTTTAACGCGTATAGGCTTGCTGTCCGCTGAGAGTGAAAATATTAGTGTATAAATTTCATCTTTTTTTAATTCCGCGTGTGCTTGCAGGCCAAGCCCGCCTGCGCTGATATTACTCGTCACGCCTGTGCATACCCGTCCTGTGCTTTTTTTGTCGTATACTTCAAGTTTTAGGATTAACGGTATACGTTCAAATTTACGCCTGTTGATTGACATTAGACAGTATTTCCTTTTCCATAAACTGCGTTATTTTGAATATATTATATCAAATATACCATGCTTTTTGCCTAACATTTAAGTATACGCCTTTAATAATTGGTATAATGTATTTATTAATTGTTATGTACAAACATTAAGTAGATCGGGGATACTAATGAAAAAAGATGGGAAGAAAGAGTTGAAATTTGAGGTTGCTATTGCGCGGCTGGAAGAAATAGTTGCCGCTCTTGAGTCAGGTAATGTCGAGCTTGATAAGTCATTGGAGTTATTTGAAGAAGGAATTGGCTTGGTGAAGTATTGTAATGAAAAAATTAATGAAGTTAAGGGTAAGATTGAAATCCTGATGAAAACAGGTGAGGGTAAATTCATAAAAAAAGTGTTTGAAGAGGATAACAGCAAAGACGGGGATGGTAATATTGGAAAAGTTTAAGGCATACTGGAAAAAAAGTTGTCCTAAGATTGATGGTAAAATTCATGCGGAACTGCGGGGATTAAAGCCTTATACCCCAAAAAGGTTGTATTCCGCAATGGAGTATGCTTTATTTACCGGAGGGAAAAGGTTGCGTCCTGTATTATGCCTTGCCGGTGCGTATGTGTTGGGTAAAGAAGTAACACCTGCGTTATTGAGGTTGGCTTGTAGTGTTGAGTTTGTGCATACGTACTCATTGATTCATGACGACCTGCCGGCATTGGATAATGATGATTACCGCCGGGGAAAACTTACCTGCCACAAAAAGTTTGATGAAGCAACGGCGGTACTTACGGGTGATGCGTTATTAACTCATGCGTTTGAACTGATTACAGGGACAAAAGGCGTACCTGCGGAACGGAAAGTATGGATTGTTAATGAATTGGTGAGAGCGATCGGCGCAGGGGGAATGATCGGCGGGCAGGTGGTTGATCTTGAGTTGATTACAAAAAAGAAGGTTTTGGAGAAACATATTCATTATGTATACCGTCATAAAACTGCGGATTTAATCCGTGCGAGTATTATTACCGGCGCAATTGCAGCGGGTGCAGAGGCAGATGATATAAAACGGTTATCGATATACGCGGAGAACGTGGGGTTGGCATTCCAGGTGCAAGATGACTTATTGGATTATAACGAAGATGTTAAAGCTAAACGCGTGACGTATCCCGTAGTGGCGGGGTTAAATAAAACTAAGGATGATCTTGGAATTATGGTAGGTAACGCTAAACGCGTAATCAAAAAGTACCTTCCGCGTGCGGATGTATTGCAGGGATTCGCGGAGTTTGTTATTAACAGGGACAGGTGATATAGTTTTTTATGGTACTAGAAAAAGTTAATTTTCCTGATGACCTTAAACGTGTAGAGAAAGAGCAGTTACCGAAACTAGCTAATGAAATACGTGAGGTTATTATTAATACAGTCTCAAAAACAGGGGGGCATCTGGCGCCAAGCCTTGGGTGTGTGGAGCTCGCAATTGCGATACATTATGTTTTTGATACACCCAAGGATCAGGTGGTTTGGGATGTCGGCCATCAGTCATATGCTCATAAGATACTTACAGGGAGAAAAGATAGGTTTCAAACATTACGTCAGCATGATGGGTTAAGCGGATTCCCTAAACGCGTGGAAAGTGCGTATGATCCTGTTGGTACCGGCCATTCATCAACGTCAATCTCCGCAGCGCTGGGATTAGCGGTTGCGCGGGATATTAAGGGTGAGAACCATAAAGTTGTAGCAGTTATCGGTGATGGAAGTATGACCGGCGGGATGGCGTTCGAAGCACTGAATAATGCGGGGAGTTTGCATAATGATATGCTTGTTATCCTCAACGATAACGCAATGTTTATTTCTCATAGTGTTGGCGCACTGGCTGCGTATTTCACTAAGATCTTGACATTAGGGTTAGTTAAGAAGTTTGAGAAGACAGTGGAAACGTTTTTCAGGAGGCTGCATTTTCTCGGGGTGTATATGCTTAGGATTGCAAAACGGTTTAAACTTTTATTTTTCCCGGGGATGTTGTTTGAAGAGATGGGTTTTTCGTATCTCGGGCCGATTGACGGGCATGATCTTGAATTATTGATTACTACTTTGGAACGTATAAAAGATTTTAAGGGGCCGGTGTTGTTGCATGTTATCACGCGTAAGGGGAAAGGGTATTCCCCTGCGGAAAAGCAGCCGGCTAAGTTTCATGGAACACCTGCGTTTTCATTGGAAGAAGAAGATGATGAAATTTTGAGTACTGCAGGGTATACGGCTGGAACTCAGCAGAATGATGGGAAGAAAGTGTTGACTTATACTCAGGTATTCTCTAAATCACTTGTTAAACTAGCGGAGAATGATACGCGTATTTGCGCGGTAACCGCTGCAATGCCGGAAGGGACAGGGTTAGGGATGTTTGCTCAAAAGTTTCCTGACAGGTTTTTTGATGTTGGGATTGCTGAACAGCATGCAGTAACTTTTGCGTCAGGTTTAGCGGTTAACGGTATGCGCCCGGTAGTAGCGATGTATTCTACGTTTATGCAGCGCGCGGTTGATCAGTTGATACACGATGTTGCGTTACAGAATTTGCCGGTAACTATTGTTCTTGACCGCGGTGGGCTCGTAGGGGAAGATGGGCCGACGCATCACGGGGTGTTTGATTTATCGTATCTCAGAATGATACCGAACCTTGTTATTATGTCGCCGCGGGATGAGAATGAATTGCAAAGGATGTTGTATACAGCAGTAAAACTTGACCGCCCGGTGGCAGTACGGTATCCGCGGGGGTATGGGTATGGTGTTGAGCTGGAACAGGATATACGGCAGTTGGAGGTTGGTAAGGCTGAAGTGGTTCATTCAGTAAAAGGACGTGGGGTTATAACGGTGTTGGGTATTGGTAATATGGTAATCCCTGCTGTGCGTGTTGCTGAAAAACTGGCTGCTGAGGATAAGATTGAAGTTCAGGTTATTGATATGAAGTTTGTAAAACCGTTGGATACATGTATGATTGATAAAGTATTGAGTGAATACCAAAAAGTTGTGACTGTAGAAGAAAACGTTCTTACCGGCGGGTTTGGGAGCGGGGTAGGGGAGTATATCGGGAGTAAGTACAGCGGAGTAAAACTTCTGAACATTGCGTTACCGGATAAGTTTATTGAGCATGGTAAGGTTGTTGAACTTCATAAAATATATGGTTTGTCTGAAGATAAATTGTGTGAGTCCATAAGACAGTTTGCTGGTTCGTAATGTTAAAAAAAACTGCTCAACGGAAAAAGTTGTGTGATATTGTCGCTGATAAATGCTGTATCCCCGTTAAACTTGCCGGTGCGTTGGTATTGGCTGGAGAGATTGAAGTGAATGGCGTGGTTATCACAAAACCGGGTGTAATGGTTGGGTTGGATTCTGTGATTAAGAGGTTGGAACTACGGAAGTATGTTTCCCGGGGAGGTATTAAATTATCCGCGGCTTTGGATAAATTTAATGTGCTTCCCGCGGGGAAGGTGTGTATCGATGTAGGATCTTCAACCGGCGGGTTTACCGACTGCCTGCTTCAACGTAATGCTGAACGCGTGTACGCAGTGGATGTAGGTTATGGGTTGATTGATGTTAAGTTAAGGAATGATAAACGTGTGGTATTGCTTGAACGTACTAATGCGAGGATGCTTAACCGTAAGGTGATTGAACTTAAGTGTAAAGAATCAGGGGTTGAGTACCTTGTTCCGTCACTTGCAGTGATTGATGTAGCGTTTATTTCATTACGCATGGTTCTCACGCCGGTGAGTGAGGTATTGAGTGATGACGGTGTGATTGTTGCGTTATTAAAACCGCAGTTTGAGGTTGAACCCCGGGATTTGGTTAAAGGTATTGTCAGGGATGTTGGGGTTAGAGAAAAAGTTGTTAGTGATATTAAACAATACATTGGAACGGTTGGGTTAGTATGTACCGCTGTTACGGAGTCGGTTATTAAGGGAGCGAAGGGGAATGTTGAGTATTTGTTACATATTACGAAGGGTGTTGATAGCGGTTTTACAGTCTAGCTATGGCCGGGATGCTTGATATTTGTCAGTAGTATGTTATAAAATGTATTTTTATGGGTATGCAACAGGGTTGTTTTATAGAAACGGTTATTAATTAATGAACAAAAAAGTTACAGTTTTTGCAAAAGGGTTGGATTGGTTAAGTAAAGGTTTTGTGGTGGTACGTAAACCTATAACTAAACCTGAAGATATTAAAAAAGAATTGAAAAAGGATACCTCCGTTGCATTAATAGATTCTTTGCGTGACCGTGACCCGTTTGTAAGGTCAATCTCTGCGGAAGTCCTGGGGAGAATGAAGGAAAGAAACGCTGTTACACAATTGACCGGATTGTTAAAAGATCAGTCGAAGTTTGTCCGTGAGAAAGCTGCGTTATCACTCGGGCAGATAGGCGATCGCCGTGCAGTACCTGCGTTGATTGAATCACTTACCGATGAGAGTGAGGAAGTAAGGGTTACTGCTGCGGGTGTGCTCGGGCATCTTAGGGATCGTTTGGCAGTACCGGCGCTGATTAAGGCAATGAAGGATCAGGGTAGTATTACACGGATAAAAGCTGCGATTTCGCTTGGGTGTATTGGCGATAAGGAAGCTGTTCCGGCGTTGTATGATTCGTTAGAGGATGAGAATGAATTTGTGCGGAAATACGCGGCGGAAGCGCTGGGGAGTATCGGCCGCCCGGCAGTACCTGCGTTATTACGCGCGTTGCGTAATGAAAAAGTAAGGGCAAACGTTGCATCGGCGTTAGCGACGATTAAGTAAACATGTAGAAAAGGTTGTATTGTGGAAGAAGTAGTTTATAATTTCACTGAAATAGAACAAAAATGGCAGCGTGTATGGACTGAAAAAAAAGCGTTTCAAACCGGTGATGCTGCAGGTAAGCCGTATTATTATTGTCTTGTAATGTTCCCGTACCCGTCCGGGAAAATTCATATGGGGCATGTACGGAATTATGTTATCGGCGATGTTGTTGCCAGGTACAAACGCGCGTGCGGGTATAATGTTTTTCATCCCATCGGGTGGGACGCGTTTGGTATGCCTGCAGAAAACGCGGCTATCAAACACGGGACGCATCCTGCAAAGTGGACATACGCGAATATTGATAATATGCGGAAACAGTTGATGAGGATGGGGATTTCCTATGACCTCAGCCACGAACTCGCTACTTGTTCTCCGGAATTTTATAGGTGGAACCAATGGTTTTTCCTGCAGTTTTATAAACGCGGGTTAGCGTATAAGCGTAAGGCTAGTGTTAACTGGTGCCCAAAATGCCAGACTGTACTTGCGAATGAACAGGCAACTAACGGTAAATGCTGGCGGTGTGATTCTTTAGTTGAACAAAAAGATATTGCGCAGTGGTTCTTCAAAATCCGTGATTACGCGCAAAGGTTACTTGACGGGCTGAAAGATATTAAGCGCGGATGGCCGGAACGTGTATTGTTAATGCAGGAGCACTGGATTGGCGAGAGTACTGGCGCGGAAGTTGTATTCAAACTTAATGGCGAACTACCGGTAAAAGTGTTTACTACACGGCCGGATACGTTGTTTGGTGCTACGTTTATGGTACTTGCTCCGGAACATACTGTTGTCCAGCAGTTAATAGGGCAGGTGAGTAACCGTTCTCAAGTTGAGGAGTATGTTTCTAAATCACGAAGGAAAACTGTGCTTGAACGCACGGCGCTGGACCGCGAAAAAACAGGGGTTCCTCTCGAAGGTGTTACTGCCGTGAATCCTGTTAACGGGAAAAGGATTCCCGTATGGCTTGCGGATTATGTATTAACAAGTTATGGTACCGGCGCAATTATGTCAGTCCCCGCGCATGACCAGCGGGATTTTGAATTTGCGAAAAAGTTTGGGTTGGATATAATCGAAGTTATCCGTCCGGTGGATGAAAAACAAACATCCTTACCGGCTAATGCGTACGGCGGGGATGGTGTGATGGTAAACTCCGGGGAGTATAACGGTATACCCGCTGAGGAGTTCAAGAAAAAAATTGTCGGGTGGCTTAAGGAAAAAGGAGTGGGTGAGTTCCGGATAGAGTACCGCCTGCGGGATTGGTTAATCTCGAGGCAGCGTTACTGGGGTACGCCGATACCCGTGATTTACTGCCCGAAATGCGGCGCTATGCCTGTACCTGAGAAAGATTTGCCGGTTGTTTTGCCGGAGAATGTGCCGTTCTCAGGGACCGGTGAGTCGCCATTGGCTAAGTCAGAAGAGTTTGTTAATACCAAATGCCCGGGTTGCGGGATTGATGCTAAACGTGAGACTGATACTATGGACACGTTTGTTGATTCTTCATGGTATTACCTTCGTTACTGCGATAATAAGAATGCGGAGAAGCCGTTTGAGCTTGCAAAGATTAAGCAGTGGATGCCGGTGACACAGTATATCGGCGGGATTGAGCATGCGTGTATGCACTTGATTTATTCACGGTTTTTCCATAAGGTGCTCCACGACCTTGGGCTTGTGGATAATGATGAACCGTTCGCTAATCTTTTAAACCAGGGTATGGTTACACTTGAAGGTTCAGCGATGTCTAAGTCAAGAGGTAATATCGTTGAGCCGGATACTGTAATGGTAAAATACGGGGTGGATACTATCCGTACTTTTGTTATGTTCGCTTCACCTCCGGAGAAGGATCTTGACTGGTCAGATGCCTGGATTGAAGGTATCTGGCGGTTTCTTTCACGTGTATGGCGGTTGGTGGTGAAATATAAAGCGTTGAATGGTTTGGGTGAAGTCGTTAAGGTTGAGCCAAAAGTGTGTACTGAATTGGTGAGGCGTTATAATATCGCGGTGAAACGCGTGACACTGGATATTGATAACCGGTATCAGTTTAATACCGCTATCGCTGCGGTGATGGAGCTTACCAACGCAATTACTGAGTATCAGGGAATAGGCGATGCTGTCTCCGGTAAGGCAATTGAGGTCTTATTAAAAATTCTTAACCCGTTTGCTCCGCATATGACCAGTGAGTTATGGGAGTATTTAGGTAAAAGTGAAGATATCATTATCGCACCGTGGCCAAAGTATGACGAGTCCGCGATTGCTACTTCTGAAATTGAAATCCCTGTTCAGGTAAACGGTAAATTGCGGGGGAAGGTCGTAATTCCTGCGGAAGGATGGACGGATCAGCAGGTGAAAGATTGTGCAATGGGGAATGATAACGTTAAAAGTATTATCGGTAATCAGAGTGTGTCAAAAATAATTTATGTGCCTAAAAAAATGGTGAATATTGTTGTAAAATAATAGTTAACTTTAGTTGTTATGTAATACAAGGAGTACGAACAAGATGAGAAACTTAATAAAAAGTTTACCGTTATTATTGCCGTTAGTACTGATACTGCCTTCCTGCGGGCCCGCGTCGTATGGTAAACAAACAATTGCCGGCGTGGGTGAGGTTGTGTCCTCCACAAAAAATTTGCCGTCATACATAAAAAAAGTTGCAATTCCGATGTTTACCAATAAAACTGTTACTTACGGTTTGGAAGAAGCGCTGACCTTGCGTGTAAAAGAAGAGTTTTACCGTGATGGCCGGATGGAAGTTGTGGATGAACAAAAAGCGGATGCTATCATTATCGGCGATATAACACGGTATATTCTTGAACCTTTAACGTATGACGATGATCATTTGGTGGTAGAACAGAAGTTGTGGGTACTATTCGACTTTGGCTTATTTGAGAAAGATGTTGTTACGGGTAAGTGGAAAGAAAAACCGTTGATTTATGAGCGTAACCTCGAAGGGTCATATCGTTTTTTTGTCTCAACAAAACCCGGGGGTATGTCTGAAGCTGAAGCACAAAGGCTTATCTGGGATCGGTTAAGCCGTGATATCCTGGTACGCGTTACCGAAGGGTATGGGACAGTGACCGGGATATCTGACCGTAAAGTCCCGCCGGCTGTGGAATGAATTATACAGATTTTATCAAAAACGTTCGACAAAAGAATGTTAAGCCAATATATTTTATTGCCGGGCCTGAGGATTATTTTAAGATTGACGGTGTAAGCCGTCTTGTTAATGCGTTACTTCCAGACAAAACTGCAAGGGATTTTAACTTCGATAATTATGCTGCGTGTGATGTTGATTTACTGACAGTAATTAATACGGCAAATACTGCACCGCTTTTTTCTGAGAAACGATTGGTTGTCCTTAGGAACTTACCTAGAAAAGTGTATTCCCGCCCTCCGCATATTTTGACGGATTA
This sequence comes from Elusimicrobiota bacterium, assembly GCA_041658405.1. Taxonomy (NCBI): domain Bacteria; kingdom Pseudomonadati; phylum Elusimicrobiota; species Elusimicrobiota bacterium. Next base: position 36,351 of record JBBAAG010000010.1, on the reverse strand, counting down.
TATTAAAAACCCTTATCAATCCACTTGTCTTGTTATCACTATGGAGAAGGGGTTTAACAAAGATGATAAAAAAAGAGGGCTTATAAGCGAAGCGTTGGTTAACGGCGAACTTATAAGCTGTTATGATGTTAACAACATATTTATATTACACGAAATAATTAATGAAATGCTGGAAGAACAAAAAGTATCAGTGACAGATAATGCGATGAGGTTATTGACAGAAAACGTGGGTATGTCAGTATATGCAATTCAAAATGAGATTGAAAAAATTGTTAGTTATTACGGCGGTAAGATAAAAGTTGTGGATACAGAAGAAGTTAATGAAGTGAGTAATATGGTAAGACAGCAGACAGTGGATGACCTGTGGTTTGCGCTTACCAGCCGTAATCCCGGGGATGTATTGGCAGTGGTTGAGCGGCTGTACATGACTGGTGATGTTGCTGTAGCTGTTTTCCCGGCTTTAGCAAGAAATATCAGAGAATTTGCGTTATGTAAAGGGTTAATGGAATCCGGGAATCTTGCCTTACAGTCCGCTGCTTTAAGGATAGGAGTTTATGAATTTATGCCGCGGTATAAAGCGTTAGAAAGCGTGCTAAAGAAGTATTCTCTTGATTTTTTTGTCTCCGCAATACAATACTCAGCTGAATTGGAATACCAATACAAACGCGGGCGTAAACCTACAGAATCTGCGGTTGAAGAGTTGTTATTAAAGTTTATTAATTTTAATTGTTAATCTTGACTTCTTCCGTGCGCAAGTGCTTGGATGAATTATATGTAAGCGCGCAGCGCTGTCAAGTTCCGAAAATACTTTTTTGATAAGTTCTTTCGCTTTTGCACTGTCTTTATTTTTAATAATTTCTTCCATCTCTTTCACAAGTTTCTTTATACTTGAAATTATTCTATGGTTATACACCCGGTGCTTTGCGGATTTACGTACTTCCTTTTTTGCCGATGCATGACGTCCTGTTTTCTTTTGTTGTGCCATTTGACTTTACCTTCTTACTCCTTTATTAAAATATATTATCTTATTTATGAGATATTAATTTACTAAATATATGAACTGTTAGTCAATACCTTGTGAGAAAAGGTATAATATATAATTTATAAAGTATTTCAGAAAGTTGGATTTAACGTGGCAGAGGATAAAGGTATAATCAAGCACGCGTCAAGTGTTACCACAGCGACATTGATCTCGCGGGTGTTGGGGTATATACGTGATATGGCGATTGCGGTAGTGTTTGGTGCGGGATTCGCTGCGGATACGTTTTACGCAGCGTACCGTATACCCAATCTTTTAAGGAGATTGCTTGGGGAAGGGTCGTTATCCACATCGTTTGTGCCGGTATTCACGGATTATCTTACAAATAAGACGGAAGCTGATGCACGAAGGTTATGGAATGTAGTATTCACGTTTCTTACTATCCTGTTGATGGTATTAACTTTACTTGGGATATTATTTGCGCCGCAGATTACTAAACTTATCGCCTGGGGATTTACCGGTTCCGAAGGGAAGCTTGAACTAACGATTTTGCTTACCAGAATAATGTTTCCGTACCTGTTCTTTATCTGTCTTGCGGCATTGATGCTTGCGACACTGAATTCGTTGCATATATTTTTTATACCAGCGCTTGCACCGGCAATGCTTAGTGTTGCGGAGATACTGTATGTCGGGGTAATTGCTGTGTTTTTTGTCAGTGTAAAAACGGATATGTCAACCGCAGTGGTGGGATTATCAGCTGCGGTGGTAGCAGGCGGGATTGGGCAGTTGGTATTCCAATTACCGAGTTTGTATAAACGCGGATGGGTGTTAAAATTCGCGTGGGATCCCGGACATCCGGGATTACACCAGATACTTTGTATGATGATCCCCGCGATGATAGGGTTTTCCGTTGAACAGATTAATACGTTTGTTAATACCGTATGCGCATCATTTCTTGCAGAAGGGAGTGTTACTGCGTTGTATTACTCTAACCGTATTGTCCAGCTGCCTCTTGCTTTGTTCGGGATATCAATCGCTACGGTATCTCTGCCGTTATTCTCGAGGAATGTTGCAAAAAATGATACTGTTGCATTACGTCAAAATTTTTCGCAGGCGGTACGGTTGATTATATTTACAATCTTACCGGCAATGGCAGGGTTAATGGTACTTTCAACTCCTATAATCAGGTTGTTGTTCGAGTACGGAAAGTTTACGGCAGAGGCGACACGGTTAACTTCAACAGCAATGTTTTTTTATGCTATCGGGTTAGTGCCGTTTGCGGTAGTAAAAGTTGTAGCCGGGATGTTCTATGCGTACAAAGATACACGTACACCTGTACTTGTAGCGGGCGCAGCAATGGCGTTGAATATTGTGTTAAACATTGTATTGATGAAACCCCTGGGGGTTGGCGGGTTGGCGTTATCAACTTCCATAGCGTCATTTGTTAATGTCATTATCCTGGGATACCTGTTACGCAAAAAAGTCGGGCTTTTAGATGGAAAAAGAATATCTGTAACATTTTACAAATGCTTATTTGCTGTGGGTGTGATGACTATTGCGTGTTACCTTTTATCAGGTATGGTATTTAAGGGCAGTACAGTATTGGGTGTGCTATTATCGGTTTTATCTTCAGTATTGATATACTTCGGTATAAGTTACTTCTTTAAACTTGAAGAATTTGGGATTATGCTCAACTTGTTTAAGTTAAAAATTGTTAAGCCAAAATGAAGGTTGATTACAATATATTACCCTCAACACCAGGGGTATACCTTATGCGCAGCAATACCAGTGAGGTGTTGTACATCGGGAAAGCAAAAGTTTTGCGTTCAAGGGTAAGGAGTTACTTCAAAAACCGTGATATCCCGCAGCGTATAGCAATGATGGTATCGTTAATTTCGTATGTCGATTATATCCAAACATCAACGGAGAACGCTGCGTTATTACTGGAACAAAAGCTTATCAATAAATATAAGCCGCGGTTCAATATTATCTGGCGTGATGACAAAAGTTATCCATATATTAAACTTACGTTAAACGAAAAGTATCCGAGGTTAATGGTAGTTCGCGGGCGTAAACGTGACGGCGGGGCGTATTACGGGCCTTATACAAAACAGTACGAGATAAAATTGTTGCTCCGGTGGATACATTTAATATTTGCATTACGCAAGTGTAAGTACGATTTTGATAACCATTCTCCAAAAGTGGAAGTGTTGAAGAAATGTTTGTACTACCAGATGCATCGCTGTAACGGCCCGTGTTTATCACCGGAAGCGGAACGTGAGTATGAAGGTATAGTTGAGAAGGTACGCTATTTTCTTGACGGGAAGCATAAACGCGTGCTGGGTATGTGGAAGAAGGAAATGCGTTCAGCTGCGGAAAAAATGGATTTTGAACGCGCTGCGCGGGTAAGGGATATGATCCGTAGGGTGGAAGTCCTTACGGAACGTATAAGGTTGCGTGAACTCACTGAACCTGATCTTGAGACCGCTATATCAACGTCAGAGTACAAGATGTCAAAAGTTTTTGTGGAATTAAAAACATTATTTTCATTACCAAAAGTACCGGAGATCATTCAGTGCATTGATATCTCAACATTAGGAGGGAAGTATTCAGTTGGCGCAATCGTTACTTTTGTTAATGGTTTACCTGAGAAAAAATGGTACCGCAGGTATAAGATCAAGGCAGTCACGGGTGTGGATGATTATCTTATGATGAAAGAAGTTGTTACCCGCAGGTTCGCTAAATCACAGGATGATATGCCTGACCCTTCTCTTTTATTAGTTGACGGCGGAAAAGGGCAGTTGGCGGTAACTGCGGGAGTACTTGCTGAACTTAATCTCAGAATTCCATTGCTTTCATTAGCTAAACGTGAAGAAATAGTGTATTCCCAAAAATATTTTGATGGTTTGGCATTACCTCCGGGTTCGGCTGTATTGCAGTATCTTCGCAGGATGCGCGATGAAGCGCATAGATTTGCTGTTACCTATCACCGTTTATTACGAAAAAAGGGTATTTACTGAAAAGTGAAGGATTGAATGTGTCCACCGACGGTAAAATATGTGAAAAAAAACACAGTTGACAAAACCGGGGATTTTGCTATTAATCATAATAGAATGGGTGTATCAAAAAAGGCCATATCATAGGTATGTACTTTTGTAAAGATTTTTCTTCAGTCGTAGTATGTTGAGGTGGTAAGATTATGCCTAAAGGTAAAGTTAAATGGTTTAGTGACCGCAAAGGGTTTGGTTTCATTGAAACCCCGGAGAAACCAAACAGTGATGTTTTTGTCCATTATTCTTGTATCGAAGGTGAAGGTTACAGGTCATTAAGCGCAGGTGATGACGTGGAATTCGAGATGGACGAGTCGGATAAAGGTTTAAAAGCGAAAAAGGTTATGAAACTCTAGTTTTATTGCGGTCAGTTGGGTTTAAGAAATTTGAGGTTAACAAACAATCCCGGTTATAAACACCGGGATTGTTTATTTTTTGACATACTGGCCGGGATTTAATAGAATACACAAATATGATTAAATTTATTTATGGTTTACTTTATGGCAGTAAAAATAAGCGTGAGCTCAGGAAATTACAGCCGTTTGTTGAAAGTATTAACGAATTAGAAGAGGAAATTGAAAAATTATCGGATATTGAGCTCGCAGATAAGACTGCTGAATTCAGAAAACGTATTATTGAATCAGGTGAAACTTTGGATGAAATCCTGCCGGAAGCGTTTGCTGTAGCGCGTGAAGCAAGTAAACGTACGCTTAAACTCCGCCCGTTTGATGTTCAGCTTATAGGCGGGATGGTATTGCATAAAGGCAATATTGCTGAGATGAAAACAGGGGAAGGGAAAACATTAGTTGCAACGCTGCCTGTGTACCTCAATGCATTGACCGGCAAGGGTGTGCATGTAGTTACTGTAAACGACTACCTTGCTAAACGCGACTGTACGTGGATGAGCCCAATTTATCAGTTTCTTGGATTAACCGTAGGTTTTGTACAGCATGACATGGCGGATGATATACGCAAGAAAATGTATGGCTGCGATATAACGTATGTCACCAATAATGAGATTGGCTTTGATTACCTCCGTGATAACATGAAGTTCCGTAGTGACGACCGTGTCCTTCGCGGTTTAAACTATGCTATCGTAGATGAAGTTGACTCAATCCTTATCGATGAAGCGAGGACGCCGTTGATTATCTCAGGACCGGCAGAAGAGTCTACGGATAAATATCATATTATCAACCGTGTCGTTCCTCAGTTAAAAGGGCGGTTCGTAACGGAATCTGAGGAAATTGATGCTAAACATGATGGGATTGATTTATCAAAAGGGTATGATTATGTCGCTGATGAAAAAAATCATACTATATCACTCACCGAACAAGGTGTTACGCGGAGTGAGTGGTTGCTGGGTGTAAAAAATTTGTATGACGATATACAATCCGAATGGGTTCATCATATTACACAGGCGTTGCGGGCGCATAAGCTTTATAAACGCGATGTTGACTATGTTGTGAAAGACGGGGAAATAATTATTGTTGATGAGTTCACTGGCAGGTTGATGCCCGGGCGGCGGTGGTCTGATGGGTTACACCAGGCAATTGAAGCAAAAGAAAATATGAGGATCGCTGAGGAAAACCAAACCCTTGCAACTATTACGTTCCAAAACTTTTTTAAACTTTATGGAAAAACTGCCGGGATGACTGGTACTGCTGCAACTTCAGCAAATGAATTCTGGGGTGTGTACAAACTTGATGTCGTGATCATACCCACAAACAAGCCTATGATAAGGAAAGATTATCCGGATATTATCTACAAAACTGAACGCGAAAAGTATAACGCTATAGTCAGTGAACTCGATAATTTATGGAGAAAAGGGCAGCCTGTGCTTGTAGGTACGCGGTCAATTGAAAAAAGTGAACACCTGAGTATGCTATTACGCAAGAAAGGTATTCCTCATAATGTCCTTAATGCAAAGTACCACGAGATGGAAGCACAGATTATTTCACAGGCAGGGCATAAGGGCGCGGTTACCATAGCGACAAACATGGCAGGCCGCGGGACGGATATTGTCCTTGGGGGTAATCCTCCTGTTGAAGAAGATGTTCAGCATATAAAAGATGTCGGTGGCTTGCACGTGCTTGGTACTGAACGGCATGAAGCGCGGCGTATCGATGACCAATTACGCGGGCGTACAGGCCGGCAGGGTGATCCCGGGTCGTCAAGGTTTTATTTGTCGTTAGAAGATGAACTCATGAGGTTGTTTGGTTCTGACCGTATAAAAGGTGTTATGGATAAGTTAGGGATGCAGGAAGGCGATGATATCCAGCATCCTTTTGTGACGAAAGCGTTGGAGTCCGCACAGGCGCGGGTTGAAGCTATGAATTATGATATCCGCAAAAACTTGTTGGAATTCGATAAGGTTATGAGCCGTCAGCGTGAAGCTATATACGGGCTGCGCGATTCTGTGATTGAAGGTAGTTCTGTCCCGCAACGCATTACTGAGATGATAAATGAAGCGGTAGAAGAAAAAGTTGAAGGTATATCAGCAGGTAAGAAATTTCCTGAGGAATGGGACTGGCAGGTGTTGGATGTGTGGACACAACGAATGTTTGGGTTTACGCAACAAAGGAATAAAGAAGAAATTGCGGGAATTAATAAAGAGGAATTACGTAAGAAAATTGAGGAAGAGGTTAATTACCAGTATAAACACAGGGAAAACGAGTTTGGCAGTGATGTTGTCCGCGAAATGGAACGCATGGTGTTGTTACAGATGATAGATACCTGCTGGAAGGATCATCTTTATAATCTTGACCAGTTGAGAAGAGGGATTGGCTTACGCGCGTATGGCCAAAAGGATCCGGTGATTGAGTACAAACAGGAATCGTTGAATCAGTTTGAATTAATGTTGCAGCGTATAAGTGACAGTACAGTAGAGTATATGTTCCGTATACAGCCTGTAAGAGAACCTGTACGCCGTGTGCCTATAAGGACAATTGAACATCGCGGTAACGAAGGGGAAAGTTCTGCTGCAAAGCTGCAGGGAACACAGGGTAATAATAGCGCGTCATCGTCAATACTCTCAAGCGGAAAGGCTTCAGATAATGTCCCGAAGACAGTGAAAAAAATCGGGAATAACGATCCGTGTTGGTGTGGTAGCGGGAAAAAGTATAAGAAGTGCTGCAAAGGTAAAGAATAAAAAAGTTTATGATACTGAGCCTAGCGGATTATATCGGGAAGTCAATCCTGGATTTTTTTAGGTATTGTTATGATTTATTGCTGATGCTGTTCTTGACACTAAAAACGTATCTTAAACCCCCAAGTATCTCCGCAAAAAATGTTATCCGTAGTGTTATTTACAGGCAGATAATATTTACTGCGATTGATGCATTACCGCTGATCACAGTTATTTCTTTAGGATTGGGGATAGTTGTTATAGTTTCAGGGATGACACAGTTGGCAAACCTGGGAGCTGTGGATCTTGTCGGTAAAATAATAGTATTGGTTTTTGTCCGGGAGATGGGCCCATTAATAACGGCGTTTATGGTGATCAGCCGGTCAGGTTCCGCGATGGCTACGGAGCTTGGGAGTATGAAGATAACTAAAGAGATTGAATCACTTGAAATTATGGGGATCGATATCGCGCATTATATTCTCGCACCGAGATTAATCAGTTGTACGGTATCAACGGTTTTACTGACAATATATTTTATTATTATAGCGTTACTTGGCGGGTACCTTATTTCAGCATTAATGATAAAAATCAGTTTTGTAGTATTCATGAATAACGTATTATCAGCGTTTACGTTCCAGGATGTGATTGTTTCAATTGTAAAGAGTTTGTTTTTCGGGATAACAATTGCGTTGATAAGTTGTTACCACGGGTTGGAAGTAGAAAATTCTACAACTCAGATGCCACCGGCGACGTCGAATGCGATTGTTAATTCCATAGTGTTATGCGTGATTATAAACGGAATAGTAACTATTATGAGTTACCTATAAACATTATATGTCCCAAACAGAAATAAAAGTAGTTCTCGAGTTTAAAGATGTAAAGTTTCTCATCAACGGGAAGGTTTTGTTCGAGAATGTTACTTTAAACCTCAACGAAGGTGAGTTAATGACAATAGTAGGTACCAGCGGTAGCGGGAAGTCATTTCTTCTGAAGTTGTGTATCGGGCTACTAAAACCATCGGCTGGGGAAGTTAAATTGTGGGGCGAGAGTATTGGAGAATATGCGCTTGCGCAAAAACAAAAATTGCGTGCAAAAGTGGGGTTTGTGTTTCAGGACGCTGTGCTGCTGAATAACCAGAATGTGTATAATAACCTTGCGTTGCCGTTAAGGTATCATACCCAAAAAAGTGAGAAAGAAATTGAAGTAATTGTCAGTGAAAAACTTGAACACGTGAACGCACGGGCGTATATTAAAGAATTTCCTCCTGCACTGAGCCACGGGGTTAAGAAACTGGTAAATATTGCGCGGGCGTTGATTCTTGACCCAAAATTACTTATTTACGACGAGCCTACCTCCGGGCTTGATGATATTGAAGCACAGCCTGTACTGGAGTTGATAAAGAAAGTTAATATACCGGAAGATGTTACAACTCTTGTTGTGACATCGAATAGTGTGGTATCTGAAAAGTTACCTGGCAGGGTGTTGCTGTTAAAGAATAAAACTGTTATTGATACTGGAAAATAAGTATTGAAAGTTTGTATTATACTTATAGAAACATATTTGTTTAGGGGCCTGTTAATTAGAGGGTATTGTTTATGCATTACATACATAAATTAAGTTCAAGAACGATTGAGCGTATCGTTGGAATATTCGTGCTTATATGTTTCACCGCAACGGTAGCGCTGGTTCTGGGCATTGCGGTGAATAAAAAAATGTTCGCAAAGGAGTATCAGCTTGTCACTAAGTTTAAAAGCGGGTATGGGATTAAGCCGGGGACTAAGATTAAACTTGCAGGTATTGAAATCGGGCAGGTGAACTGGGTAGGGTTCAATGCAGCAAATTTTATTGAAGTGCGGATGAATATAGAAAACCGTTTCCAGGAAAAAATCCGTGCGGATTCTATCGTAACTGTTGGTGGAGCGGGTATCGGCGGAGATAAGGTGTTGAACATATCAATCGGTGCTCCTAAACAGATGGTATTAGTGAATAATTCAAGGATACTATCAGAAGAACCTGTAGAACTCGGGGATATAACAGCAAAAGTTAATTCCGCAATCGGGCAGGTGGAAACTATTATGAAGAATGTTGTGCAGGTAGCTAAAAATGTTAATACTGCATCTGAAAAGTTAAACCTGGTATTAGGTAATGCTAATTCATTAGTGACGAATGTGGATGCAATTGCAGGTGATATCCAAAAAGGTAAGGGAAGTATCGGGATGCTTATTGAGAAAGATAAGTTGTATAAAGACCTTGAGCGTTCTGTTGAGAATGTTGAAAAAATCACGCTTAATGTTAAGAAAGGTACCGACGATGTCCCTAGCCTTATGATGCGGGTTAGAAGTATTCTAGATGAAACTAATAAAGTTGTCTTAGGGCTTCAACGGCACTGGCTTATCAACGGTGGAGTTAAAAAAGCGGAAAAAGAGTTAAAAAATAAAGAAAAAAGTAAATACGAATCAACTTCTTTAACAATATCAACCGTAGCTGTGACTGCAATAGTACCGGTTAAGAAGAAGTAAGCGGTTGCAGTGAGGATAGTATTACTACTGTTTACAGCATTCCTAAGCGCTGTATTAACAATTTTTGCATTCCCAAAATTTGATTTATATATACTATCCTGGATTTGTTTAGTACCATTATTCATCATCTCTTTCCGTCAACAAACAAAGATTGTGTTTTTTACTGCCTGGATTTCGGGTATTCTGGCAAATGCAGGGGTGGTGTACTGGCTCGTCCCTACGTTTCGTACTGCAGGAGAGAGCGGAATTACAGGAATAGCGGCATTAATAGCTCTTTCAGGGTATCTTGGGGTGTATCATGGGTTGTACTTCATTTTTGCGGGATGGATCTTTAATAAATGGAAGTTCAATGAAAAATCTGTATGGTTTAGTCATCCGGGTTTAATGATTACACTCTCTGCCGGGTGGGTGGTGGTTGAACTGCTAAAAACAGTGGTCTTAACAGGTTTTCCGTGGGCACTTCTGGGGTATACACAGTATAATTCCTTGTGGTTAATACAAATATGCGATATCACTGGAGTTTACGGTGTGTCATTTGTCATAGTATTGGTCAACATAGCTCTGGCGTTAATTGTTAATACTTTATTGAATGAACATAAATTGAATGATAAAACCGCTAGATGCGTTATTTCAGTAACGGGTGTCGCTATATTAATCCTGACAGGGTGTTATGGATATAGTAAGTATAGAATCCAAAATATTTATGCGCAAATAATTAATGCTCCTGAGATGAGAATAGCTGTCCTGCAGGGGAATATTGATCAATATAAAAAATGGGATCAGCAGTTTGTTACCGAAATCATGGGTGCGTACAGTAAAATCGTATATGCTGTATCGAAAAATAACGATGGACTTGATCTTGTTGCCTGGCCGGAGACTGCTGTACCGGGTTATTTGCTTAATGAGAAAAGGATGTATGATTGGGTAGTTTCCTGTGCAAGGATGACACGATGCGCTCATCTCGCAGGGACTGTTGAGTATAAAGACGGGGAGATATATAATTCTGCTGTATGCCTAACTCCCGAAGGTGCGGTTGCGGGGAAGTATAGTAAGATACATCTTGTACCGTTTGGAGAGGTTGTGCCGTTGAAAAAGTGGTTGGAGAAATATATTAAAACATTGACTGCTTTGGGGGATGTCAGCCCCGGGAAGCACACGGATCCAATCCGTCTAAAGTTAGCCAGCGGTGTGGAAGCTGATGTAGGGACATATATTTGTTTTGAATCAATATTTGGTGCTGAAGTTACGCGGTTTACTAAAACCGGTGCACAGGTACTGGTAAACATCACTAATGACGGGTGGTACTTAAACACTGCGGCGCCGTATCAACATTTTGTGTTCAACATCTTTCGTGCGGTAGAGAACCGGCGGTATGTTGTACGTTCAGCTAATACCGGCATTTCCGGGTTTATTGATCCAACGGGAAAGGTGGCCGAAAAAACACAGATATTTGTACCTTCAGCTATTACTTTCAATGTACGGTTACTCGATGAGTATAGTTTTTATACACGGTTTCCTTATGTTTTTAGTTTGTTATGTACAGCATTAGTATTAACCTTAGGGTTATTGTGTAAGTTCAAAAATTGATTTTTGTATGGGTTTGTGTTAATATTTAGATTGGTATTAAATGGTGTTTCGCTAATAAACAATGAAAGGAAAAAGAGAACAAATGAAAAAAATTGGGTTTATTGATCATTACATCAACAATTTTCATTCAAACAATTATGTTAAATGGATCAGGCAGGGTAAGTTCAAAGAGAGTATGGATGTCGCGTATGCGTTTGAGGAAACAGTATCCAATAATGTCGATATAACAGCATGGTGTAAAAATAATAAAGTTGAAAAACTTTTAACTCCCGAGGAAGTAGTTGAAAAATCTGATTACCTCATGGTTTTATCCCCAAATAATCCTGAACGCCACTGGGATCTTTGCGAGAAAGCGTTGTCATCAGGTAAGCCTGTGTATGTTGATAAAACATTTGCGTTGGATGTAAAGATGGCAAAGAAACTTATTGCTTTGGCGGAGAAAAATAATACGCCGATGTTTTCAACTTCGGCATTACGGTATTCAGTTGAACTTGAATCGTTCATTAATAATGTAAAGAAAGAAAAAGTAATACCGTTTGTGTCTACCCGCGGGCCGAATGAATGGTGTGTGTACGCAATACACCAGATAGAAATGATGGTAATGCTGATAGGTACCGGTGCAAAACGTGTTATGCGTACAGGTGCAGGAAACGCAGTTGTTATGAATATAGATTATGGTGATGATAAACGTTCAGCAGTAGCGAATTGTATTCTCGGTACTACAAAAATTGATGCTCAAACTTTCGGTCAGGATTTTGAACTTTCCGCGATGTTTGATACCGGCGGCGCATGCGGTATACCCAGGATCGATGTTGGTAAGTGTTTCTTACGGCTGATTGACGATATCTGCGATTTTTATGAAACACGCAAGATAAAGGTTCCGCATGAGCAAACATTGGAAGTTATGCGTATCATTGATGCAGGTAACCGCGCAAATGAAAAGCCGTATACCTGGGTGGAAGTTGAGAAGTAGTTCTCAAAGAAACTGGTTGTAAATGAAGCGTCTAAGCAATAGTGTGGTAATCGGTATTGACCTCCATGGGACATTGTTGGGTAAAGGGTGGAGGATCGAAGATAAACTGATAACTCCTTTGTGTGAAGCAATGGCGGGAGTTAACAAACTCGGGAAGTTATATATTTGTTCGGGTAATGATTTGAGTTTTATTAATAAATACGTCCCGCATAAGGTTCGTGGTTTATTTGAGGGGTACATACTTGAAACGGGATGCGTTGTAAGTAGTGGTAAAAACGAAAAAGTTGTTGTTACGCGGAGAATGGTGAGACGGATAAAGTCGTTGGAACGTATCTTGCGTACATTAAAAATACCGAATACAAAATATTTTGGGCGCCGGCTAGCTACGATAAGTGTATTTACAAAGAATGAACATAGCGGGCTTGACCCGAGGGTGATATTCCCGGAAGTACAAAAACTTGTTGATGGGTATGGGTATCACCAGGACGTTATTGTTACACATTCAGATGTTGCGGTTGACATTCTCCCTATGGGTTATAATAAGTTCACGGGGTTGAAACATATTGCGGGGAAACGGTGTACTGTAGGGATTGCGGATTCCATGAATGATTACAATCTTATACTAAATTCTGATTACGCTTTTTTGCCTGCAAATGCTGCGGAAACATTGCTGAGGTTTATAAAAAATCATGGGAAAACTGTACATAAGATAGGAAATCATAAGAGTTCAATTCCACTGAAACACGGATGGATATATCAAAGCAAGTATCCGTCAACCCGCGGGGTGATTGACAGCCTGAAGTTTATCTCTGAAAAAGCAGTATAAAAGGCGGTTTGTGTTTATTATCTCAAAGTATCTGGCAATTAATATTTACGTATTAACGGTACTTCTTCTCGCATTTTATGTCCCTGTTACTCACGCTGAGAATAAAGGTGAAGTTAATTGGCAGGATTATATTTCTTATGCTAAAAAATTAGATCCGTTACCTCCCACTCCGATAGGTGAAGGTAATATGGGTTCTTTGCCCTCAGGACAGTATGTAAAAATCAAATTTCCTGTCCCGCTTGGTAAAGTATTGAGTTATTCAATATACTTAGGCAATATTGTGGCATACCGCGGAAACGGCGAGATGTATCAAGTTGTTATAAAAATTGATGATATTGACGGTAAAGTTGTACATCAGTCTTCTAAAATCGGTAATTCAGAATCTTTTAATACTCATACCCGCGAGATTATAGATATATCAAAATATGTAACAGAAAAACATAGGAATGCAGGGTGTCTTGAACTGTTTGTAACAGTAAATACACTGAAAGATACATGGACGCTGTATAAACATAGTAAGGATAAGCCGATCAATGTTTTGTTCTTAACATACACCAACGAACTTGAACGTGAAGTTAAAATTAATACAATGCTGTCCCGCCACGGGGTGGAATTATTGCCTAAACCTAAAGAGCTTACTTTAGCGCAAAATGGTTTTGAGGTAAGGAACGGGCTGGAGATAACTTATAGTGCGGGATTGTTGGAAGATACTGAACTCGTTACACAGGGCTTATCGGAAGATTTACGTGAACGCATAGGGATCCTCACAAAAACAGTTAAGGGAGCTGATCCTATGAGGTATCAGTGGATATCCTTAAAAATACCTTCAGGAATTAAAGGCAATACTGTAATCCCAGCTGATATTGAAACGTTAATACCTAGCCATACGCAAGGATATTATCTGTCAGTAACACCGGAAGATGTTGTTATTGCAGGGAAAACCGCGCAGGGGTTATTCTATGGTTGCCAGGCATTGTTGCAGTTAATGGATACCGGCAAGAAAAATCAATATTGTATTATTCCATGTATAAAAATACGTGATTGGCCGTTATTTGATAACCGTATGGTGCAATATGACTTTGCGCGCGGGCAGAGTGTTAATATTGGATATATTAAGCGTATGATACGTCAAATGGCGTTTTTTAAAATTAATCAGTTAATGGTTTATATGGAAGACGATTTTAAGTTTGAAAAATATCCTTTTCTTGGGGATAAAGGTTCGTTTGAACCCAAAGTAGTAAAAGAATTATCTGAATATGCAAAAAAGTATTTTGTTGAACTCATCCCGCAGTTTGAATCCCTGGGGCATGCGAGGAATGTGTTGTCGCATGCGGAACTTAAGGATTTGAGGGAGAACGGTAACCCAAACAATTTTTGTGTACTTAACGAAAACACGTTTGTGTTTCTTGATAATGTTTATAATGAATTATCTAAGGCATTCGTTAATACAGGATATATTCATATCGGAGGTGATGAGTATGAATCCGGGTTCTGTAAATGCGTGAAATGTAAAGAATTTGCAAAAAAGTTTGCGTCGGAATATGAAGCTAAACTGGTGTTGTATTCATGGTATATAAACTCGTTAGGGAAAGTGCTGAAAAAGTATAATAAACGCATGCTGTACTGGGTATCACATAGTATTGAAGGTGATAGGATAGATCAACGTACAGGGATGACGCTTTCTGCTGCTAAACAGTTGGATAAAGAGTTTATACCGTTTGAATGGATATACCACGGCCCTTCGAGCTATCCTAGTTTGGATGATTACAAAACCGCGGGATGGAATGAATTGTACGCGGTTCCGGCGGTAGTGGGATATTCCAGGGTGTATCCGGATTATGAGACAACTTTCCGGGGAATAAGGGGGTTTTACGAAGAAGCCTATCTGCGTGGATACAAAAATGGATGTGTTGCAACCTGGGAACTTGTTAGATGCGGGCTGTTTGAGAACCAATGGTTAGGGATTGTGTATTCAGCTGAATGTTCGTGGTCCGGTAGCAAGGGTGGTCTACAATATTATTTTGAGAGGTACAAAAAACAGTGGTTTGGTATTGATGAAAATAATTCAAAGTTCAATAGCAAGGTTGATAATATAATTTACAGGGGTGCGTTGGATACATTAAATACAGGGAATTATGCTACTTATGAAAATGTTACAATCGCATTTTTTACAGGGCTTGAGGAATTTTACAAAAAATATGTGCGTCCGGATGAAAAAAGTGCTGGTACTGCTGCCGTTGCGCTCGCTAAGGATTGTGTGAATGTAAAAAAAGTGTTGAAACAGATGAAGAGTGTTTCAACAAGTAATCAATTATCAATAAACGCTCTGGAGTTAATGACGGATATAAGAAGTGCAGTAGCTGAGAAGACTGTTGCGTTATTGGTTATAACCAAAGCCTATACCGGCGCATATGCCAATCGCGTTTCACCGGGGACTGTTAAATCAAAACTTATGCTTTGCAAAAACAAGTTAGGTTTGTTGTTAAGAAGCATAGAAGTAATTAAACGGCAATACCGGTATTTCTGTGATAACGCAGGGGCGGCACTGGCCGATATCGGGTTAATTGAAAATATGGCAGAGGATACACGTGAAAAGATTGTGTTAATAGATAGTTATCTTCAAGAATGTGACAACGGCCGTATTCCGTCAATGCAGAACCCGTATGAGTTTATATCTGCATGTAAGGGTGTTTATCCTATAGGATATTGGGATGGTAAGTTGGTAAGGATGAACAAAGATATTCTGGAGTTTGAGATCACAAGAATTATCAAGGATAACGGGGAGTACCTTATAGAGTTTAGTTATACTTCCGGGAAGTATGGGTTGGATATTGAGAATGTTACATTACTGGAGAACGGTAAAATTATTGCGGAAGATAGCCATTCCGGATTCACCGGGAATAAAAACAAGAGTAATGTTTATAAAGTTACAATCAAGGATTATGACAAGACAAATCTGTACCGCATAGTTGTGCGCTGTAAAACCGCTGGCGGTGATGATACCTCAGGTGAACTTGTTTTGGTACACTTATGACTTATACGCGGGGAAGTTTGTTGTTGACACTGTAAGGGTTGTTAAACTATATTATTATTTACATTTTATGAATATCATCCTGCGGAAAAAGTGCCGGCTAATTGTATAGGTTTAATTTAAGGGAGTTGAATTGAGTTTATGGAAAATACCAGTTTTAGAGTAATACCTGCAATAGACATACGTAATAGCCAGTGCGTTAGGCTCACTAAAGGTAAGATTGAAACTGAACATGTGTACTCCAATGACCCTGTATTTATTGCCAAACTGTGGCAGACACAGGGTGCTGAGAGGTTGCATGTAGTTGACCTTGATGGCGCGTTCTGCGGGAATATTAAGAACGTGGAGATCATTGAGGCAATCCGTAAAGCTGTAAATATGGTTATTGAAGTTGGGGGAGGGATACGCTCGATTAAGAGTATAGAAAAAGTATTAAAACTCGGGGTGGATAAAGTTATTCTGGGAACAACTGTGGTGTATAACCCCAAACTTGTTGAACAGGCAGCTGAGAAGTTCGGGGATAAGATTATTATTGCTATGGATATAACACAAGGTAAGCTTTCAATCGGCGGGTGGAAGGAAGTTACAGCGATGACTCCTGAAGAAGTATTGCCAAAACTCGAAAAACTTGGGATCAAAGAGGTTATTTATACTGATACTACAAAGGATGGAACATTGGAAGGGCCGAATGTTGAAGGTGTACGTAATTTTTGTGATATAACTTCGATGCATGTAATATCGTCGGGCGGTGTTGCAACGCTTGAGCATGTGAGTAAGTTGTTGGAAGTAAAAAAACTTAAGGGTGTTGTTATAGGTAAGGCTTTGTACGAAGGTACGATAAAACTTAATGAAGCTATAGAACTTGCTAAGAGGGTGTAGATAGTTGACAATATGAATAGAAAAGAAGTTAATTCATTGGTGAACTCTGTAAAGTTTAAGTTTGACAGTAACGGTTTAATCCCTGCAATTGTACAGGATTATAAGGATGGTACGGTGTTGATGCTTGCTTATATGAATCTTGAATCTATCAAACGTACCCTGGAGAATGGCCTTACCTGTTTTTGGAGCCGCAGCAGAAAAGAGTATTGGGTTAAGGGGTTAACCTCGGGGCATTTACAGAAAGTAAAGAAAGTGTTGTATGATTGTGACGCTGATGCTTTGGTTATCAAGGTCAGGCAGGTGGGTGGTATCGCGTGTCATACCGGTAAGAGGAGTTGTTTTTTTAGGGAGTTAAAAGGTGGAAGCACAATAAGTATGCGTTGTTCAAAGAAAAGTGTTTAAAATAATGAGTTTACAAGTATTTCCGGCTATAAATGAATTCAAGCGTTTAGCAAAAACGTGTAATTTAATCCCTGTCTATTGCGAAATCCTTGCAGACACAGAAACACCTGTTTCAGCATATCTTTCTCTTACCAATAACGATAAGTGCGGGTATAGTTATCTCCTGGAAAGTGTTGAACAGGGAGGTAAGCTCGGAAGGTATTCATTTATTTGTGTGGATGCTGTACCTCTGAATGTTAAAGATAATAATAAAAGTAAGGCAACGCCTGTTATGGCGGTTAATACGCTCTTGCATCAATACAAACCCGCAGATATAAAAGGTTTACCGCGTTTCTGGGGCGGTACCGTCGGGGTGGTGTCATACGAGTACGTGCGCCGGTTGGAAAAACTTAGTAATCCGCGTAAAGATGCAAATGATTTTCCTGAGATGTTGTTTATGAGAGGGCAAACAGTTGTATTGTTTGATCATGTCGAGCGCAAGATGAAAATTGTTTATGCTGCGGATCTCACAAAAAATAATAATAATCCTGTACAAGCGTATGAGGCAGCGTTACGGAATATTAATTTAACAGTTGATTCAATTAAGGCAGGAAGAGCTGCAAAGAATAAGGTTTCTATTAACAAAAAACAGAAGAATTCGAGTTCTGGCAAACAAGATAAATGGGTGCATTCGCTACCGCAAAAACAGTTTACTGCGATGGTACGGAAAAACAGGGAGTATATACGTTCCGGGGATATTATTCAGATGGTGTTATCACAGAGAATACATAAAAAACTGGAATGCCAGCCGTTCTCAATCTATCGCGTACTAAGGACAATTAACCCGTCGCCGTATATGTTTTATCTTAAGTTCAAGGATTTGTACGTTATAGGTACCTCACCTGAAATTTTGGTAAGAAAAGAAGGCGCGGTTGCGGAAGTAAGGCCTATTGCGGGAACACGGCCCCGGGGGAAGACAGAAGCAGATGATCTTAAGAATGAACAAAACCTTTTACGCAGTATCAAAGAACGCGCGGAACATCTGATGCTTGTCGATCTCGGGCGTAATGACCTCGGGCGTGTGTGCAGGTATGGTACTGTAAAAGTACCGGAGTTTATGGTTGTGGAACGGTATTCACATGTTATGCATATAGTGTCTTCAGTGACGGGGAAGCTTAATACAAATGTCACCGCGGGAAAGTTATTTGACGCATGTTTCCCTGCAGGAACGGTTACCGGTGCGCCAAAAGTGCGGGCAATGCAGATTATTGATGAACTTGAACCGGTTACCCGCGGGATTTATGCCGGTGCAGTTGGATATTTTAGTTATCAGGGTAATATGGATATGGCAATAGCTATACGCACAATTGTTGTTAAAGATGGAAGAGTGTATATACAAGCCGGTGCGGGGATAGTCGCGGATTCTGTACCTGAAAAAGAGTTTAAAGAGACAGAGGCTAAGGCCGCGGCATTGGTTAGGGCGGTAAAAATTGCGGAAGAAGGCGTGGAGTAAATTAAAGGTATGATATTAGTTATTGACAACTACGATTCGTTCGTTTATAATCTTGTCCAGTATTTTGGGGAAATGTACAAAAAAATTAAGGTGTACCGTAATGACAAAATCACCGTGGAACAAATTGTAAAACTTAACCCAAAGTATATAGTTATATCTCCGGGTCCTTGCAGTCCAAACGAAGCCGGGGTGTCCGTTCCGGTAATAAAGAGATTTGCCGGCAAGATTCCGATACTTGGAGTATGCCTTGGGCATCAGTCGATTGGGGCAGCTTTCGGCGGGAATATTATACGTGCGAAAAGGTTGATGCACGGGAAAACGTCGCAGATTATTCATGACGGGAAGACGTTGTACCGCGGAATGAAAAATCCGTTTACCGCGACACGATATCATTCGTTATTGATAGAACGCAAAACGGTTCCGGATTGTTTGCAGGTAAGCAGTTGGACAAAAGATAATGAAATCATGGGTGTACGTTTAAAAGGTACTCGTGTGCCCGTGGAAGGAGTGCAGTATCATCCGGAATCTATTATGACGGAAGATGGAAAAAAAATATTACAAAACTTTTTGAATTTGAGGTAAATGTTTATGGTAGAAAATGAACAGAAACAGCAGCAACAGCAACCGCAACCGCAGCAGCAGCCGATGGGCGGTGGGAAAAAGGATATTAAGAGGCAGATAAGGTTGCCGATTTCGGAGGCTATCAGAATATCATTCCGTAATGTAAAACTACGTATCGGCCGCGCATTGATCACAACCAGCGGTATTTTTTTGGGTATCGCATTTTTTGCGTCAATGATGACTAATGAAAATATTGCGCAGCTTACCACCGCTACCGGAGATGTTATTAAGCAAAAACAAATATGGTTATTGACAATGTCGTTACTGGTTAGCGCATTAGGGATTATCAATGCGATGTTGATGTCTGTACTTGAACGGTACCGCGAAATAGGTACGATGAAATGTCTTGGTGCATTGGATGAGTTCATAGTGCAATTGTTTTTGCTGGAATCAGGTTTCCTTGGTTTTTTCGGCGCATTATTTGGTGCGATAACCGGAACACTAATGGTAGTAATTTCTGCATTGATAAAGATGCCGGTATTGTTCTCTAAACTTCCCTGGCTTGCGTTGTTGTCAAATATAGGAATTGGCGTGTTGTTAGGTACGGTACTTGCAGTGCTATGTGCTATATATCCTGCGTATAGGGCTGCGCAGATGGCGCCTGCTCTTGCAATGCGGGCGGATGTTTAATTAAAGGAATTGCTTTATGAATGAAAACAAGATTGAAACCGGGAATAATGCAGTAAAATCGGAAGAAGCTAACGGGTTGACCTGGCGCGCGGCGTTGATATCTATCGTATTCACAATTATTGCGGCATTGTGGATCGGCAGGGTTGAAATTTATTCACATGGGTGTCAGATTTCGGAAAGCGTACCTCCGATACCCGCGGTTGCAGGGTTAATATTTTTGATTATTCTCAATCCGTTACTTAATATGTTGAGTAATAAGTGGAAGCTTTCCCGTGCGGAAATTTTAATTGTTTACTGCGTATTGACTATGTCAGTATCGATGAGTTCTGTTGGTGTAGTCCGGCTGTTGCTCCCATTCATAACTGTGCCTACCTATTTTGCAACACCGGAAAATAAGTTTGACATGATAGCGGAACAGTTACCTAAATGGATAGCACCGCAGGATAAAGAAATTGTCAGGATGATGTACGAAGGCAGTCCTGATGGAGCCGTACCGTGGGGCGCATGGCTCGGGCCGTTGACAATCTGGAGCGCTTTGTTTGTGGTGTTATTCGTAACGATGTTCTTTATTCTTGTTATTTTTAGAAAACAATGGGTGGAAAAGGAACGGTTGACTTTTCCGCTGATTTACTTGCCGTTAGAGTTGACAAGTCCAAGTAAGAAGAATAGTAAGTCTATGATTTCAGATTTCCTGAAAAATCCTGCAATGTGGATAGGGTTTGGTTTGGCGTTTATGTACAATGCATTGAATATACTAAATGCTGTAAATCCCGATATTCCAGCGATGGGAGCTACGTATAATATCGGAGCGTTGTTCACTGAACAGCCATGGAAGTCAATTCAGCCAATGACGTTTTATTATAACCCGGCAGTGCTAGGCTTGGGGTATCTCGTGTCTCTGGAAGTAAGTTTTTCAATATGGTTATTTTTCTTTATGTTCAAAATCGAACAGGTAATTGGTAACGCTATTGGGATGCAATCACAGAATTTTCCGTTTTTCTATTCACAGGAACAGGCTGTTGGCGGATATATTGCGTTTGCGTTGGTCTTGGTGTTTTTAGCAAGGAAACAGATAATTGCGGTAGTAAGGAAAGCATTGTTTAATGACCCTAATGTCGATGATACAGCGGAGCCCGTGTCATACAGAACAGCGTTTTTTGGTAGTATCATTGGATTTGTTTTATTATGCATATTTTTTACTTTGTTAAATATACATCTGGTTTATGTAATTGTTTTTGTGCTTATGATTGTCATTGTCGCGTTTGTGTATGCGCGTATACGCGCAGAGACCGGTGTACCAATGATATGGCTGTTTCCGTTTTACCAGCAAAAAAGGATTTTAACGTACACGCTTGGTGTAAAATCTATGCTTGACCAGGGAGCGTCTAACCTTATTGGGCTATCATTGGTATCATTTCTTGCACGCGGCTTTTTCCCGCAGATTACTGCGTATCAGCTTGATACAATGAAACTCGCGGAAGAAGCGAATATTAAACGCAGAAAAATTATGTCAATCGTCGTGTTTTCGTTAATCCTGGGCTTAGTGGTATCGTATTGGTTGCACCTGAGTATGTACTATAAATACGGGTCAAATGTTTTAGAAGGGGGTTCCGCTGGGGGATCCGGCGGATTTCGCACGGGTCTCGCTGTGACGGAATACAATGAGTTAAGTACTATGCTGAAATCACCACAGGTAGCGAATACTCCAAAGATTGCTGCAACAATTATTGGTGCGGCATTTGTCTTTGGGATGGTTGTTTTACGCAGGGTATTCTTAAATTTCCCTCTTAATCCCATAGGTTTTTTAGTCTCTAATTCCTACGGAATGCCATTATGGGGGCCGTTTTTGATTGTATGGATTATTAAGAGCCTGATTTTGAAACTTGGCGGGGTGGATATGTATAAACGCCTTATCCCGTTTTTCATCGGGATAACAATCGGGCATTTTATTACAGCCGGGGTTATTTGGGGTGCGGTTGCAGCAATGAATCCTGACCTAACACGGTTCTATAGTATAAGTTTTGGGTAGGTTATACGCGCAGGCGTTAATAAATTGTATATTGAGGTAAATAATGGTTAAACTTAACACTAAAAAAACTGGGGAAAAGTTTATGTTTAGAAATTTGATTACTGTAGTATCCGCACTTATCTTGTCCTGTACGCTACTCTGTGCAAATGCGTGTTACGGTGCAGAAGCGGTGGCTGTACTTGACGGTGTTTCAGCGGGTGTTGTCGCGAAAAGTTTTAATTTTGATAATATAAAAAAAGATGTGCATCAGTTTTCAGCGTTTGGTTCGCGGTTGGTGGGATACCCCGGCAATGTTAAGGCTGCGGAGATAATTGAAAAACGGTTTAAGGATTTAGGATATACGGTAGAGAAACAGGAGTTTGAAGTAGTAACACCTATCGTAGGGTCAGCGTCTTTGGAAATCAATAGAAGTAAGATACGGATATATCCAATTTGGCCAAATATTGCGAGGACTAATCAGTTACCACCCGAAGGTTTATCAGGAAAAATAGTTTATGTCGGAGATGGGACTTGGGAGGAGTTTAAAGGGAAAAATCTTACAGGCGCAATCGTGCTTTCGGAGTTTCGTGGGTATGAAACTAACTGGCCGGCATTCTGTGAGTTTGGCGCAAAAGCTATAATTTTTATTGAACCAGAAAAAATATCGAGGAATGATGCGGAAAGTAAGTATTTAAACGGCCCGGCGAGTTTTCCAAGGTTTTGGGTATCAAAATCTAATGCGCAGATGTTAAAACAGGCAGATGGAAAAAATAGTGTTGCAACCGTTAAATGCGAGATGAAATGGGAAAAGAAAAAAACGTGGAATATTTTTGCATGGGTTGAGGGTTCTGACAGGGAATTGAAGAATAATCTGTTGGTACTTGAAAGTTACTACGACAGTATTTCTGTGGTACCTGAACTTTCACCAGGTGCAGAACAGTCAATGGGGATTGCTACACTGCTTGAAACAGCGCGTCTTATCGCTCAACATAAACCCAAAAACTCTGTGTGTCTTACTGCTACCTCCGGGCATTTTCTTGGCCTTAAGGGAAGTTTTCGTTTAGCAGCGCTCTTATCTGAAAAACATAGGAGTAAGTATGAAAAGTTGGATAAAGAATTTGAAACACTGCCTAAGTTTAAGGACTTTATTGAATTTGCAAAACCTAAGTTAGTTATTAGTTTGGATATCGGTAGTAATAATCCTAATGTCGCAATGTTTGCCTGTGGTAATTATTTTAATGATGATTTTGTGCGCAGGTTTTATGTTCCCGTCGGGGATTTGATTGCTAAAATATCAAATGAAGCCGTAACTGCGGGGGCAAAACAGGTGTTGATAGACGCTATCAACCCAAAGAAAGGTAAACGCTGGCAGGATTTTTTGTCAAGCGATTCAGCGTTCACTTGTGAAATAATGGAACGCCAGTCAGTACCCGGAATAAATTTAGTTACTGCAAATGACCCGCGGTATCTTTGTAATACACCGCTTGATCTGCCTCAAAGTATTAACTGGGAAAATATGGAGACGCAGTGCAGGTTAATAGTTCCGGTACTTGTCAAGTATGCGGATAATAAGGATTCATTGGGGAATGGTAAGAATCAGGCGTTATTCCGCTTGAAAGAGTTGTCGTTCAGGTTCGAGCGTATCCGCGGGTTGGCATTGGAGTTTGTTAGGAAAGAAAGTTTTTTACCGTCAACAATTGTTCCCGGAGCGTTAACATATATCCAGCTGATGACAAGGTCATATTCCGGGATTTATCCGTTTGCTATGGATATTACAGATGAAAACGGTAAGTTTATCATGGAAAATACTAGGATGTTAGGTGCGACAATACAATCTTTTAAGACTGACCCTGTGACCGGTGAGATAACCTATGCACCGGATATGGGTTCCGAAGGCGATGCTAAGTATTCCCGGGCGGCGACAGGGAGAAGAGAAAAAGAAAGGCCGATTATTTTGTTTCCGTGCAAGACATTTGATCTCTATAACATAACGGACGTACGGATGTTCAATAGTTTGACAAAAATTTATGTTTATGACAGTAAAACCGACTCTGCACCGTTAAGTTATGGAAATCTTCCGTTTGAACCGTGCTTAACTGTGTTTGTGGAAGAAGGTATTAAACCAAAAGTAACGATGGGTACCGGGGTTATTGGTATACGTAAAGTAGTGCTCAATAGTAACGATAGGTATCCGGAAGGACGCGGGTTTAAGCATGAAGAAAGTTCTACTATATACAACACGTCACTCCGTGCGGCAATTGATATGTGGGAACTTGATGAATACAGGCTTAAGAAACTCGAAAAACATGGTATTAGTAATCCTGAACTCAGAAAAATGCACGGGAAAAGCGCTGAGTTGTTGGAACAAGCAAAGAAATGCCTCGAAGAGTTTGATTATCGCGGGTTAGTGAAGAATACTAATGAAGCAGTAGGGTTTGAGTTACGCGCGTATCCGGATATTGGGCAAACAGCGAATGATGTGGTTAAAGGTGTGCTTTTTTATATGGCGCTGCTTTTACCGTTTGCATATTTTGCGGAACGCTTAATTTTTGGTTTCCCGGATATTAACCGCATGATTGCCGGTGTGTTCGGTATATTTCTTTTGTTCTTTATTATCTTGAGGTATGTACATCCTGCTTTTGAGTTGACAACCACGCCGTGGATTATTTTATTAGCGTTTATCATAGTAGCACTTGGTGTTATAGTTATCTCAATAATACTTGGGAAGTTCAACCGCCAGATGGAACAAATGAAGACTGAACAATCCGGTGTGCATGAAGCTGATGTAGGGAGGATGAGCGCAGTTGGTGTGTCATTCTCACTCGGGATTTCTAATATGCGTAAACGCCGTGACCGCACAATTCTTACAAGTTTGACTTTGGTAATACTTACATTCACGGTCTTATCGTTTACGTCAGTACAAACGTTTGTACAGACTAATAAGTCGGAAGTAAAAGTTCCGCCGAAATATGATGGTATTTTGTTGCGTGATAAAACATGGGAGAGATTAAATGCGCGGTCTGGTTTCTATCTTGGTGCAGAACACAGCGATAAGTACCCGATTGCTGCGCGCTATAATTACATATCATCGGATCTTAGATGGAAAGAATCGATTGAGATTAAGTATAACGATAAATCGTTTGTAGTGAATGGAATAAGCGGTTTTGATGCGGAAGAAAAGGATGTCAGCGGGATTGACAGGACGTTATTTCAGGGAAGCAGGTGGTTCCTGAAACATGAAGAACGCGTGTGTATGCTGCCGATAACTGCGGCAAAAGCGTTGGGGATTGAACCCGGAAACCTTTCAGATGTATATGTAAGCCTGGCAAGTATAAAGTTGAAGGTTATTGGTGTATATGACGATAAAAAAGTTGATAGTTTCACTGATCTTGACGGCGAGTCAATGATGCCGGTGGACTATACCAATCTGCCTCCTGATGTTTATGAGTTAGTTGTCAGGACACGGGCTAAAAGGTCTGCAGGGGATTATAGCGACGAGGAAGTTCCGATTAACGAGTATTCACATATGCTTGGTTCACAGGTTATCTGGACGGATAATGCAACCTGCGCGTTTCTCAGAGGTGGTATGTCGTCAATTGCTGTAGGGATAAAAAATGCGGAGGAACGTGATAAGTTGTTAGATAGTTTAGTGCTTAGATATGCGTTTAATGTTTATTCCGGGAATACTCAGGAAAATACAACTAAGATGTTTACAGCGCTGGGATTAACTTCGTTCAGTGGGCTTGGTAATTTGTTTGTACCGATTTTAATCGCTGCGTTGATAGTGCTAAATACTATGCTTGGGTCAGTGTATGAACGTATACGCGAGATTAGTACTTTCTCAGCGGTTGGGCTTGCGCCAGTGCATATTTCCATGCTGTTTATTGCGGAAGCATGTGTTTATGCAACCATTGGAGCAATTGCCGGGTATCTCTTAGGGCAATCAGTGAGTAAGTTATTGCTCGACTTAAATATGCTGGGTGCAATGACATTGAATTATTCTTCAACTTCTACGGTATCAACTACCATCATTATTATGCTGGTAGTTCTATTGTCGACGTTGTATCCCGCTAAACAAGCTGCGGAGATCGCAGTACCTGCAATGGATAAGAAATGGAAGCTTCCTGAAAGTGATACAGGCGAAATTAAGGTTGAACTTCCATTTACTGTTAGCGGAGTAGATGCTATGGGATGTATAGGGTTCTTAAAAGAATATTTTGATTCTCACGTAGATTATGCGGATAGTAACTTTTATAATAATGAAGTTAAGTTCTGGAAGACGCCAACTAAGTATGGAGAAGGTTATTCTATAGGAATGGATGTGTGGTTACCACCATATGACCTCGGGACCAGTCAGTCTATTGAGTTAAGGGCAATACCCGCAGATTCACATAATATATACGAAATTGATATTATTCTTAAACACAGGTCAGGTGATTTGTCGTCATGGAGGCGAGCGAACCGCGCGTTCCTCTCGTTTTTAAGGAAACAATTCCTTATCTGGCGTACAGTACCGCAATATAAGAAAGAGGAGTACAAAAAACGAATTTGTGAACTTATGGAAAAAGAGGGTGTGGTATCATGAGAAGAGATAATCAAAGAGATATTAACGAATACCGAGATCTAATTGAACAACCCAAAGAGTTTAAGGATGGGTTTAATTTAAAAACTGTTATCGGGGCGATATTTATTGGGTTCATAATGATGCCTGGGTCTATTTATCTCGGGTTGGTTGCTGGTCAGGGAGTAGGGCCCGCAGCGCAGTGGGTGACGATTATTTTGTTTATGGAAGTTATGCGGCGGTCATTCCAGGTGATGACCAAACAGGAACTTTTTGTGCTTTATTACGTAGCGGGACACGTGATTGCCGGGTATGCGTTACACTTGTCCGGTGGCCCGTGGTCTGGTCTTATTTGGCACCAGTTTTTTGTTTCAAGCCCGGCTGCAGCGCCGTTTGCGGATCAAATACCAATTTGGGTATCACCGCAACCTATGTCAGATGCTATTATTAACCGTTCCTTCCTGCATCCGGAATGGTTACCTGCGATTGGTTTGTTGTTAATTAACTATCTCATAGGCAGGGTTAACGCGTTCACTTTTGGGTATGTTTTGTTTAGAATAACTTCTGACGTTGAAAAACTGCCGTTCCCGATGGCACCTATTGCCGCTCAGGGCGCAACGGCATTGGCAGAATCTTCGTCTAAGAGTGAAACATGGCGGTGGAGGATGTTCTCAATAGGTAGTGTTATCGGGTTATTGTTTGGGCTTGTGTATATAGGAATACCCACGATTTCAAGTATGATCTTGGTGACACCGGTAACATTGCTTCCTATTCCCTGGATTGACCTTACCGCTGCAATTGAAACAATTTTACCGGCAACGCCATTTGGGTTTGTTACCAGTTTAGGGACTTTCCTCATAGGATTTGTATTGCCGTATTGGATTGTTGTTGGTGGGTTTGCGTCTTCTGTCATAACTATGATTGCTAACCCGATACTTCAGAAAACCGGGGTGTTAAAAACATGGCGGCCTGGTATGGATACGTTCCATACAAGTTTTGCGAACTCAATCGATTTTTGGTTAAGTTTTGGGATTGGTATTGCGTTTGCTGTGTTTATATTTAGTATCTACGAAATCGTTCGTGCTACGAGAAAGAAAAAGACGGAAAGTGGTAGTGCGGATTTTTCTAAGTTGTTTCACCCACCGGAAGGGCGCGGTGATTTTTCTGTAACACTCGCGATGGGATTATTTGTTTTATCATCTATACTGAACATAGTTTTATGCCGTGTACTTGTTCCGCATTTTCCTATAATTTTTTTCATTGGATTTGCGTTGTTGTATACACCTATGATGTCGTATGTACACGCAAGGTTGACTGGTATGACCGGGCAGTATGCCGGGATTCCTATGGTAAGAGAAGCAACGTTTTTACTGAGCGGATACAAAGGCGCGGCAATTTGGTTTGCACCGTTGCCTATGCATGACTACGGCGGGATGGCTGGGTTTTTCCGTGAAGTTGAGCTTACCGGTACAAAGATTACCAGTGTTATAAAAGCTGAACTGTTAGTCATGCCGATCATCTTTATCTGCGGGTTCATTTTCTGGAGTTTTATTTGGCAGCTTGGGCCTATACCGTCAGCGCTGTTCCCTTATGCTCAAAAAACGTGGTACTTCCATGCTATGCAGTCAAGTTTGTGGATTTCATCAACTGCAGTTGGAGGGAAGCCGTTTTTGCTGGAAGCACTAAAATTTCCTGTAATGGCGACAGGATTGGGGTTCGGGTTGCTGCTTTATGTGATCCTTGCCGCAGCGGGATTACCGATGATGTTGATATATGGATTTATCCGCGGGGTTGGGCAGTTACCGCATTCGTTATTCCTTGAATTCATTGGTGCGTTGCTTGGCCGGTACTATTTCGCTAAGAAATTTGGTGAAAAAAACTGGAGGAACTACGCACCGGTAATATTTGCCGGATTTTCTTGCGGGATGGGTTTAATCGGTATGGTATGTATTGCCGCAACATTAATTGCGCAGTCCGTATCTAAACTGCCGTTCTAGCAGTGAATAATGGTAGGTGGTTAGATTGTTCTTTGAGAAAGAATGTATTTTGAGAATATGAGTGAGAATACTGTGAATCCTGGCAATACCGAGAAAATGATTGCGTGGTACGGTTTTACAATGACGGTACCTCAGGATTGGGATATCGGTGCGTTCAGCGGGAACTATGATAACGGGTATCTAAGAATTGATGACCGTTTTAGTGTCAAGCTTGGGATAAAATGGCAGACGTTCAAGAAAAAGCCGAACTTAAGGCTGGTTGTTGATAATTTTATTAAAAGAATTGTGAAACAGTTCAAGTTTGGGAAAAAAGCGAAGCCGGAGTTTGGCGCTATACGGTGGATTGATGATACACAGTGGACTGGTGTTGAACAGATAGGGTTCAAAATTGTTCACCTAAAAAAAACGCATTTGAAATTTGAAGGGGTTGGGTTCCACTGCAGCGGGTGTAATAAAACTGTTGTATGTCAGTTGTATTATACTCAGGAAGAACAGCCGTTAATGCTGAAGGTTATCAGGTCGTTAAGGGATCATGTACAGGGGGATAAAGCGCCATGGGCGATACTTGATTTCCATGCGGATATCCCTAAGGAGTTCAGGCTTGATAATTGTGAGGTAAAATCTGCATTCCTTCAGATGAATTTTAGTGCTGGTAAAGCAAAGTTAAGGATAGCGCGGTGGGGGCTTGCGGATGTATTGTTGCGCAAAATGCCGTTTTATGACTGGTCAAAAGGTGTGATGAAGTCGTTGTATCACGAGCTTGCGGAGAAGGCTGTTCAGGTGGATTTCCGTGGGCATCAGGCAGTTGAGTTGCTGAACTATAAACCTGTAAAAAAGAGTTTTTTAAGTAAAGGACAGCCTGAGGAAAGTTTGAATATAAAACTATGGTATTGCCCGGAGATTAACCGCATATTTCTTACGGAAATTCGGGTTGATGGAAACGATGGTATAGCCGGGAAGTTTATGGAACAAGTAAGAGTTGTATGTCATGAACAGTAAAAAGAGTATTAAAGGGCGGATGGTATTAACGCGGGAGCAGTCGTTGACCGCGGTACCCAGAAAAAATGGTCTTATTACAGAAGATAAGCGGGGGGAAGAAGAAGTAGTCCTGAAGTTGCCTTTGAAGTATAAGGGAATAAACTCATTTTTTGCATGGATGTTTATTTTACCTAAAAACAGGATTGTTGCGTTAGACCCTATTGGAACGGTTATCTGGGATGCGTGTGACGGGCAACGCACGGTTGCAGGTCTTATACAGATTATCGTAGAGAAGTATAAGCTTAGTTTTAAAGAGTCGGAACTGTCGATATTTGAATATGTACGCAACCTGGTAGAACGCGGGTTAGTACAGTTAGATGTTAAAAAGTAGATTATTTTTTTATTATTATATTTATTGAATAGGAGGAGAGTTACATGGCAGAACTTACTGTCCGGTGTATTAACGTAAGAAAACAGTACATTATGGGTAAAATTGAGGTTAATGCACTTAGAGGCGTTAACCTTGAGATTATGAAAGGTGAGTATATATCGATCATGGGGCCGTCAGGGTCTGGAAAGTCAACTTTGTTTAATGCTATCGGAGGCCTTGATAAACCTACTGAGGGTAAGATTTATATTGATGAAGTTGATGTCGCACAGTTGGATGCATATGAACTTGCGTGGTTGCGGTGCCGGAAAATAGGGTACATATTCCAGACGTTTAACTTAATCTCTGTTATGACAGCGCTGGAGAATGTTACTTTACCGATGATATTTGCCGGGTTGTCTACAGATGAATGCCTTGACCGCGGGAAAGAGTTGCTCGAACTTGTTGGTCTTGGCGGTAGGTTGCATCATAAACCGTTGGAGATGTCCGGCGGGCAACAGCAGCGCGTTGCTATCGCCAGGGCGTTAGCGAATGATCCTGCGATTGTACTGGCTGATGAACCTACGGGTAACCTTGACCTTAAGACCGGGAAAGAAATTATTGCATTATTGAAGAAACTTAATAGAGAAAAAGGTGTAACCGTAATCTCTGCAACACATGACCTTAAGATGTTAGACGTATCAGACCGTATCATCTGGGTGACAGACGGGCAGATTGAGCGTATAGAAAAACGTAGTGATATCGAACTCAAGATCGGTGAAGTTGAAGGACATCAAGAGTAATAATGATTAAGGAAGCTATACAGAAAATTGTTGCCGGGAATAATCTCGACGAGCTTGAAGCTGTTGATGTGATGTCTGAAATCATGGGTGGTGAAGCTACAGACGCTCAGGTCGCAGCGTTTATCACGGCGTTGAGAATGAAAGGTGAAACTATTGACGAGATTACCGGCTGTGCGAGGGTTATGCGCCAGTTCGCGACACACGTGAATGTTTCTCCTAAAAATGCTGTAGGGCTTGATCGGGATGATATCAATATTGACTATGAAACCATTGTAGATACCTGCGGTACTGGCGGGGACAGGACTAATACGTTTAATATATCTACTACCACAGCATTTGTTGTTGCTGGTGCGGGGATTATCGTTGCAAAGCATGGTAACCGTTCGGTATCGTCGCATTGCGGCAGCGCTGATGTCCTGGAAGCGTTGGGGGTAAAGCTTGACGTTACCGTTGGAGTGGTAGAAAAATGCCTTGCTACTGCGGGGATAGGGTTCCTCTTCGCGCCTGTATTGCATGGAGCAATGAAGTATGCTATTAATCCGCGGAAACAGATAGGTATTCGCACAATATTTAATATCCTCGGCCCGTTGACGAATCCCGCGAATGCTACTGCCCAGGTGCTGGGGGTGTACGAAAAAAGTTTAGTTCCAATACTCGCTGAGGTTATGAACAGGCTCGGAGCTAAACATGTATTTGTCGTGCATGGTAAGGACAGTCTTGATGAAGTGTCAGTTACAGGAGAAACTTTTATTGCGGAACTTATGGATAATAAGGTTAAGGAGTATACTATAATACCGGAACAGTTTGGTTTTACCCGTGCAGCACTTGAAGATATCCGCGGGGGTGATGCCAAGAAAAACGCGGAGATCATTTCTGCAGTACTACGCGGTGAAAAAGGCCCGCGGAGAGATGTTGTACTTCTGAACTCAGCACTGGCAATCGTAGCAGCAGGGAAAGCAAGTGGCGTTAAAGCCGGAGTGGAGCTCGCGAGTGTGTCCATTGATTCCGGTGCTGCATTAAAGAAAGTTGAACTCCTGAAAAACCTTACAAATGAAGGTTAATAATATTCTCGACGGGATTATTGCTTATAAAAAAGTATTTGTTCAAGAACGTAAAGATATTGTCTCGTTAAAACAACTGGAGAAACAAATTGCCGGCCTCGAATATAAACCTTATTCTTTCCGTGATTCCATCAAACGTGAGAACAGCGATGCTAAAGTTAACCTAATCGCTGAAGTAAAACGCAGGTCGCCTTCTGCCGGGGAATTAGTTAAAAAATTTGAACCTGTTACTATCGCAAAAAAGTATGAATCTTCTGGCGCAGCGGCAGTGTCTGTACTGACCGATGAAAAGTTTTTTGGGGGAAGCCTTGAATATATATCTGATATTAAAATAAAGGTATCTTTGCCGTTATTGAGGAAAGATTTTATTATCGATAGGTATCAGGTAGCAGAAGCTAAGGCCGCTGGTGCGGATGCTATACTTTTAATTAACGCCGTGCTTGATCCTAGGCAAATTGAAGAGTTACGCGTGTATGCAAAGGAACTCGGGATGGATGTACTTGTTGAAGTTCATGATGGTAAGGAACTAAAGACTGTACTTGAGAAAACCGGTGCGGAGATTATCGGGATAAATAACCGTGATTTAACGACGTTCAGGGTGGATATTAATACCACACTGGAACTTGTTCCCCAGATTCCTGCATTAAAAGTTACAGTCGCGGAAAGCGGGATAAAAACGCGTGAAGATATTGAAGCGCTTACCGGTGCGAATGTGCATGCAGTCCTTATCGGTGAAACATTGATACGTGCGGGATTGTCTAACATCGAACACACAGTGCGCGGGCTCGGTTTATAGTAGTAATTCTTTTCAAAAGCCGTATTTTCTGTTATAATCATTTGATAAGGAAGTATTTGTATGGCAAAAATTAAAATTTGCGGGATCACAAACGAAAATGATGCGGTTTGGTGTGCCGGGATGGGGGTACACTATCTAGGGTTTAATTTCTGGGAAAATAGTCCCAGGAAGGTGTCACAGAAGATGGTGAAGGATGTTGTATCAAAACTTCCTGGGTTTGTAAAACCTGTTGGCGTATTCGTAAACGCTGAAACCGATGAGTTGATTCAAACCGTGAAAAATACGGGGTTAAAACTTGTGCAGTTGCATGGCGATGAAACGGTTGAGTATGTAAAAACACTGGGGGAACAAATATCCGTAGTAGCACCAGGGGTTGAGGTTATTAAAGCGTTTAGAGTACAAGGGGATGAGGTTATAACCTCAATGGAACAGTATAAGCCATACGTAAAGTACTTTCTTTTGGATGCATATGTGCCCGGGGTTGAGGGTGGAACCGGTGAGGTGTTCAACTGGGATATCGCGGTTAAAGCTAAGATTTTGGAAGTACCGATTTTTCTTGCCGGAGGGTTGAATCCTGACAATGTAGCTGCGGCAGTGGAGAAAGTTGACCCGTTTGCCGTAGATGTAGCATCAGGGGTTGAACGTTTACCTCGGAGGAAAGATTATGACAAGTTAAAACAGTTTATTTTACGGTGCCAGTGTTGACAGTTGACATATAATATAAGGTGTTTATGTATTTATTGGAGCAATTATTATGGTAATAGAAGAAGTTAATGGACAAATCCAAGATCTTTCTGTAAGGTTTGAAAAATTGCGGAGGTTTCTTTGAGATTGATAACCGTAGAGCATTGTTAACTGAGCTTGAAGCACGTACAGCAAAACCTGATTTCTGGAATAACCAAACCGAAGCACAGAAGGTTTCTCAGCAAGTAGCAGATATAAGAAAACTATCGGAATTATGGTCCACTTTCCAGAGAAAGTTTGATGATGTAAAAACTTTGTATAACCTTGCTAAAGAAGAGGGTAGTTCTGCGTATGACCAGGAAATTGTTAATGAAATCAATGCGTTAAGCGAAAATGTGCATAGGATTGAACTTGAAACCAAGCTTTCCGGCCCGCAGGATAGGAATAGCGCGATTGTAAACCTTCATTCCGGCGCGGGTGGGACAGAAGCGTGTGACTGGGTAGAAATGCTTTTCAGGATGTACCTCCGCTGGGCTGAACGCCGGGGGTATGCTACCGAAGTTATGGATATTCTTCCCGGTGACGGGGCGGGGATTAAAAGCGTAACTTTTTTCGTTAATGGTTTATACGCATACGGGTATTTGAAATCAGAGACCGGGGTTCACCGGCTTGTACGGATTTCGCCGTTTGATGCGAATAAACGCAGGCATACGTCTTTCGCTGCGTGTGATGTTATACCTGAGATTGAAGATGATGTGCAGATTGAAGTAAAAGATACTGATTTACGGATTGATACCTACCGTTCTTCAGGGGCAGGCGGGCAGCATGTTAATAAAACAGATTCTGCGGTTAGGATGACACATTTACCCACGGGAATCGTTGTTGCGTGCCAAAATGAGCGTTCACAGATGAAAAACCGTGCGAAAGCAATGAAGATGCTGAAAGCTAAATTGTTTGAGTTGGAAGAAGATAAAAAACGCGCGGAACAGGAACGTCATTACGGCGAAAAAGGTGATATTGCATGGGGTAATCAGATACGTTCATATGTGTTTATGCCGTACCAGCTGGTAAAGGATCATCGTACAGATCATGAGTACAGCAATATCGCGGATGTTATGGATGGTAATATTGATATGTTTATAGAATCTTTTCTCGAATCTAAAGCCGGGGAAAAGAAAGGATGAATAACCTATGGCAAAAGTGATGGTTGTTGATGACGAAAAAAATGTGGTTGAATTGCTAGACTTTTTATTGATGAAAGACGGGTATGAAGTGATTAACGCATTCAACGGGAGGGAAGCTATCAGCCTGGCAGCGCAACAAAAACCTGACCTTATCCTTCTGGATATAATGATGCCCGGGATTGACGGGTATACTGTGTATAACACGCTGCAGCAGGATCCTGCAACAAATAAGATTCCTGTGATAATCCTTACTGCAAAAGGACGGATGCGTGATGTGTTTGCAATGGCAAAAAATATTGTGGCGTACATAGAGAAACCATTTGACCCTAAGATGTTACGTGAGAGTGTTAGGGCAGTG
Source organism: Elusimicrobiota bacterium (assembly GCA_041658405.1). Lineage (NCBI taxonomy): Bacteria > Pseudomonadati > Elusimicrobiota > Elusimicrobiota bacterium. Next base: position 1,441 of record JBBAAG010000010.1, on the reverse strand, counting down.
CTGATAAAGAAGTGATTAAGAAGGAAATTATTTAATGAATGAAAAACAGAATGAACAAATCAGCGGGTTGACATTTCGCGCGTTTATTATTTCAATCATATTAGTAGTGATCGCAACGGTTTGGATTGGCAGGTCTGAACTTATCACGAATGCGTGCCAGATATCGGAAAGCGTACCGCCAATCCCGGCAGTAGCGGGCTTGTTGCTGCTCGTACTCCTGAATCCGGTACTTAATAAAATCAGTACAAAACTGCGTCTTAACCGCGCTGAAGTATTAGTTATCTACAGCGTAATGACTATGGCAGTATCAATGAGTGCCGTAGGGGTTGCCCGCGTATTTTTTCCGTTTATCACAGTACCGTACTACTATGCTACACCCGAAAACCAGTTTGATAAACTCGCGGAATATATTCCTTCGTGGGTAGCGCCGCAAAACAAGGAAGTTATACGTATGATGTACGAAGGCGCGCCGGATGGGCGTGTCCCATGGGGTGACTGGGCGGTACCGTTGATGATGTGGGGTATGGTATTCGTAACGCTGTTTCTCACAATGTTTTTTATTCTTGTTATCTTCAGGAAACAGTGGATTGAGAAGGAACGTCTGACTTTTCCGTTGATTTATCTGCCGTTGGAATTAACACAACAGAGTAAGTCTGACCCTAACTCCGCGGTATCTGACTTTTTAAAAAGTCCTGTTATGTGGATAGGGTTTGGGTTGGCGTTGTTATACAATGTAATGAATATCTTAAATGCTGTTAACCCTGATTTCCCTGCAATGGGGATTTACTACAATCTGGGTAATGTGTTTACGGAACAGCCATGGTCAGCTATTAAGCCGCTGGTTATCTACTATAATCCTGCAATACTGGGGTTTGGATACCTTGTATCTTTAGAAGTAAGTATGTCTGTCTGGCTATTCTATCTGCTGTTCAGGATTGAACAGGTTATCGGTATGGGTATGGGTGTGCAGTTAAACAATTATCCGTTATTCTATGGCCCGGAACAAGCTATCGGAGGATACATAGCGTTTGCGATTGTACTTGTATTACTTGCACGGAAACATTTGGTTGAAGTATTCAAAAAAGCGGTATTCTCTGATCCTGAGATTGATGATTCAAATGAACCGGTATCGTATAGGGTAGCGTTTTTCGGGAGTATCGCAGGGATAATAATTTTATGCGTAATACTGTCAATGCTTCATATGAAACTCTGGGTAGTAGCTGCGTTTATCTTCATGATTATCACGGTAGCGTTTGTGTACGCGCGTATCCGTGCGGAAACCGGGATCCCGATGATATGGTTATTTCCTATGTTCTACCAGAAACGTATATTGTCATATACTGTGGGAGTGAAAACGTTACTTGATCAGGGTATGCCTAACCTCGTGGGGTTGTCGGTATTGACATTCCTTGCCCGCGGGTTTTTCCCGCAGTTGACGGCT
>JBBAAG010000009.1 GCA_041658405.1 Elusimicrobiota bacterium | reverse complement strand
GGGTATGACCATTTCTATGTCGGGCCGGAACTTGAATATTTTTATTTCAAAAATTCAAGCGGAACCGAACTTCTGGATAAAGGCGGATATTTTGACCTTACCCCGCGGGATGAGGCGATAGATTTGCGGAGAGATACCGTGATTGCGCTTGAACAAATGGGTATTAAGGTTGAGTATTGCCATCACGAAGTCGCACCGAGCCAGCACGAAATTGATCTTAGGTATACCGATGCGCTGCGGATGGCAGATAATGTTATGGCCTACCGGCTGGTAGTAAAAGAGATTGCGTATAAACATGATGTTTACGCAACGTTTATGCCCAAACCGTTGATTGGACAGAACGGGTCCGGGATGCACACGCATATGTCGTGCTTCAAGGGTAGTAAAAACGCGTTTTTTGATGCCAAGGGACAGTATTTCTTGTCAAAAGATGCACAGCAGTTTGTTGCGGGGTTATTGAAGTATACACCGGAAGTATCGTCAATTCTTAACCAATGGGTAAACTCGTATAAACGGTTGGTTGCGGGATACGAAGCGCCAGTATATCTTTCATGGGCGCAACAAAACCGTTCTGACCTTATTCGTGTACCTATGTATAAACCCGGGAAAGAGCATGCGACACGTATTGAGTTACGTTCACCTGATCCTTCCTGTAACCCGTACCTCGCGTTTTCCGTGCTATTACGTGCTGGGTTGAGGGGGTTGGAAGAAAAACTTGCGGTACCTGAACCTGTAGAAGAAAATGTTTATGATATGCCGTTAACGGAACGTAAACGCCGGAAGATTGATATGCTTCCGGGGAGTTTATATGAGGCGTTGCAGTTAACCGAAAAAAGTCAGTTAGTGAAGGATACGCTTGGAGAACATATGTTCACCGAATTTGTGGAGAACAAAAAGGTTGAGTGGGATAATTACCGTAAGTTCGTTACAAATTACGAACTTGAGAAGTATTTGCCGATACTGTAAAATTTAGTTAGTTGTTCTTTTTAAAGAATATTATTTATTTTACTTGATTAATAATAATAATGTAGTACAATATCTTAATAGATTAATGTAAAGAGAGGTTTGGAAGGGAATAGCTGAATTCACCAGCGAAAGTTAAATTAACGTGAAAAATAAACATCTTAGAGCGTAGTTTTCTGAGAAGGGTCGAGTAGAGTATCGGTTGTGGAAGAAAAGCAGTAGCAGTTTTTTGAATTAAAAGTTTGCTAGTGCGAGGTTAAAGAATAAGAAAAAGGATGAGTAAGTAAGAATGGGTATGAAATTATTTGTAGGCAACTTGAGTTTTACAACAACGGACGCAGAGCTTAAAGAAGCGTTTGCAAAAGCAGGGACAGTGACCAGCGCAAGTGTAATTAAAGATAAATACACGGATAAGTCGCGCGGGTTCGCTTTTGTTGAGATGTCAACAGAAGAAGAAGCAAAGAAGGCGATCGAGATAGTTAACGGCACCGAAATCGGTGGGCGTAAAATTAACGTCGCTGAAGCGCGCCCTCCGCGTGAACGCAGTGAAGGCGGCGGCGGACGTGGTTTTGGTGGCGGTGATCGTCCTCCGAGACGGGACCGGTTCTAAGAACCAGCGTAGTAGTTTAGATATACGTAGCGGAGAACAATAGTTTTACCGCTTCTTAAAATAAACTAATAAGTGAACGGGGATACAGAGAAATAGTTTTCTATATCCCCGTTCTGTTTTTTCTATTAAACACGGGTAATTTTGTATAATACATGATATGTTACGCATAATCGCAGGGAAATATATACGACGGCAATTGAAGACTTTGCCTGGGCTTGAAGTCCGGCCGATACTTTCACGTATAAAAAAATCGTTGTTCGATATTATGACGCCGAAACTGCGCGGTGCAATGTTTCTTGACCTCTATGCCGGTAGCGGGAGTGTGGGGATTGAAGCGTTATCCCGGGGTGCAAAAAAAGCTGTGTTTGTAGATAATAACCGCCGGTCTGTGCGAATAATTACACAGAATCTTCAACTTTGCGGGATAAGGGTTCCAGAAGAAGCTGAAGTTTTACCGCGGACGGTTGACCCTAGGTTGTTTATTCCATATGAATTTAACATAATTTTTGCCGGGACGCCGTATCATGATGATACCGGCGCGTTTGTTAAACTTGGAGTGAATACCGTGGAGATAATATCCGTGCTAAAAATATTTCGTCCCGGTGCGTGGGTCATAGTTCAGCATCATGATACTGAAAAATTACCTGGTTCTGTTGGAACCCTGGCATTGTTCCGGTCTGAACGTTATGGTGATACCGTTCTTGACTTTTATCGTGCCTAGTGGATATACTTGTATATTAAAAGTTAATAAACCGTTTATTTTTATGATGACATGGGAGGAAGTTCAGATGTTCGGGAAGAAAATGTGTTTTTGTGTATTAACGATTCTTTTGTGTATATCATCTATTGTATACGCAGATTTTCAATTTCTGGTTTTTACGGATACCCATATACTTTATCCCACAGGGTATACAAATCCGCGTGCACAGGCAGCGGTTACAATGGTAAATAGTATGAGCCCGGCACCAAAATTTGTTGCAAATCCAGGCGATATGGCTGAAGCCGGGTTGAGAAGAGAATATGATATGTACAAAAGTATAGTAAAAAACTTTAACTCATCAATTGCATTATATGAAGGTTCACCGGGGAACCACGATTCTATTCGCGGAGCGGGCTCCATAAACTACCGTGAACGCGTGGGTGCTGCGCGGAGTAGTTTTATGTACGACGTTAATGGTAATCATTCCAGTGCCGCAGGGTTTGATCCCACAAAAGCATACCATTTTCTTCTCCTCAACGGAGCAATGTGCAACAACGGCGATGACGGGCATATGTCCCGACCGGAACTTGACTGGATAAAATCTACTCTCGATGCCAGTCCTGTGGCGAGTATCGGCGGGCCTGTGGTATGTTTTTTACATCATCCGGTTGATGAAACTGCCAGTACCATGGGTGAAGGCCGGTATGTTGATAACGCGCGGGTGTTAGTGGAACTATTAAAAAATTATAATGTTACACTAATGTTATACGGGCATGTGCATAGTAAAAAGAATTATACCGGGACCAACGATAACGTTTCAGCGTTTTCGTTTGACGGTGTTATGGATGAAAATACAGCAGGATCAGGTATATATGGCGGTGTAGGGGTAATAAACATTTCACCTAGCAAAATTGAAGTCCGTGATTATCCCACAAACGGTACCCTAAGTGCACCAAGAGGTACGATAAACCTTCCCGCACCGCGGTATCCTAAGATAACATTTAATTCACCGGTGAATGATGAGTATCTCACAGATACAACTAAAGCGGTCAGCGTAAAAATTGAATTATACCAGGGGCATATCGCAGGAATTACTTCCGCGTATTATCAGATAGATGACGGGGGCTGCCCTGCAACAGGTGATCTTTTTGCTAATACATATTTCAAACCTATGACAGTTGTACAAGTAAGTTCATCAGTTGCAACGGCAACGGCGAACGTAGATTTTGCAGCGTGCCTTGCGGAATATGATGCGCTTAATAGCAGAACCTTAGCGGCACCGTGGTATCAGATAAACGGGATACACAGGCTTAAAGTACGGTTTGATACTACCGACGGGAAAAAGTGGTATCGTAACGTTTGGGTGAATGTTAACGTAAGAAAAACGGAGACCGACGATTATGCCCGCGCGTCAGTATGGAGAAAAGATGTCGGCGCAGATATACAAGCGGATATGGCTGTGGCAAACAATAATTTGTATCTTAACCCATACGGCAGATATGCTTTTTGTTATGACATAAACGGTACAGAGATATGGAAATTTGATAAAAATAAGTATGGCGAAGCGTTAGAAGAAAGTTCCGGCCCGGCAGTGGACGGACAAACAGTGGTGTTTGGTTCATATAACGGAAATTTATTCGCAGTTGACGCGTCCAGCGGAGCGTTAAAGTGGCGTTATACAGTTCCTGATGACCCGGCAAATGAGGTTAGTTTAGGTTATCCTGACTCGCCTACGTCAATCTACGGGACGCCGAGGATTGATAACGGCGTGGTGTATTTTGGCGCAATTGACGGGGATTTATATGCAGTTAATTTAACTGACGGCAAGCTTAAGTGGAAATATGACGGCCGGGCAACTACCCACGGCGGGTCGGTAATACAGGGCCACAAGGAAATGTGTAACACCCCGGTTATATTTAACAACGCAGTGTATTTTACTAACTGGTCCGGGTATATGCATGCAGTAACACTTGCCGGTGCAAAAAAATGGGAGTCATTAGTAGCTACAAGTTTCTATTATGCTCCTGCGATCTCTGACCCTGTAATTTCAGGAGGATGCGTTTTTGGTGCGGGTGCACCAAGGTCAGGATATACTGCCGGGTTAATCTGTGTTGATTCCGCGGATGGTACTGTTAAATGGAGCACACAAAATTCGCAAGCGACCTGGAATTCATTAGGCGTGAATGAAGCGGGAACGCATGTTTATATCAAAAGTACAAATGGTTATATGAGAGCATACACCGTAGCTTCCGGCGGATCGCCTGTGTGGAACGTCAGATTATATGACAAGGCAGGTGAAGCTGTTGCAGAAACTAGGAGAAGCCGTGTCATAGAAAAAGACGGTGTGGTTTACGGGCCGAGCCGGTTTAACGGTTTGGTTTTTGCGGTAAAAGATAACGGTAACAGCGGGTCATTGTACTGGAAATATCGTGCGGGTGTAGGAACGGTTACGAGTGCAATGGTTCCTTATGGTGAACGCGTGTATGTCGGTACATGTGACGGTCATCTTATGGCTTTGGGGAGAGTATCGACTAAAGCGCCAAACCCGCCAACTGATGTAACTGCTGTTGCTACAGGTATTGCCGGGCAGATACGGGTTATATGGAAACCATCATCAACAGGTGATGCGTCTGCAGGATATAGGTTGTATAGGTCTAACTCAAATACAGGGCCATGGGATAATACCACAAAGATGTTGGACCAAACAGTAGAAACGTCGTATATAGATACTGGGTTGACTAACCGTACTAGGTATTATTATGTAGTAAAGGCATTTAATAATATAGGTGATAGCGCAGTATCTGCTGTAGCATCCGCAGAGCCAGTTGAGAGTATAACAAAACCTAACGCACCGTTTAATCTTCAGACAAAAAATAATGGTAAAAGTGGAATGATAGAACTTTGGTGGTCAGCGCCGGTAGTGGATACAAACCATACCGCTGCAATCGGGTATACTGTGTGGGAATCAACTACGTATTCATCAGGTTATGATTCTGTGATGACAAGTACAGTAACTTTTAGTACCAGGATAGGTTTGGTTAATAGTACAACCTACTACTTTAAGATAAAGGCGTTTAATTCTGCTGGTGAGTCTGACCAGTTTTCAAACGTATCATTTATGTATCCAATAAACGACGTCTCACCGCCTGGTGTACCCGCAGGATTTAGTGCTGTGAACACAAGCGAAGGCGGGAAGGTTAAGTTATCATGGAGCGTAGTTTCTGCTTTGGATCTTCAGGAATACAGGCTTTACCGGTCTGAAGTATCGGGTAATTATGACTCATCAAAAGTTGTTGCTGTGATTTCAAAAACTCTTACGAGCTACACAGATTTACGGTTAGAAAACGGTAAAAAGTATTACTACGTATTAACTTCAGTGGATAGTACAAACAAAAATGAAAGTATGTATTCTTCAGAAGTTACCGCAATTCCTACCGGTGTTGGGGAAAAGCCTATTCCGCCGGCAAATCTTGCATTAACTGATCTTGGTACCGGTGGGAGTTTGAGTTTGAGGTGGGACAGTGTCGAAAATACTGAACACTACAAACTTTACCGCGGGAACCAGGCGAATGGCGTGTATTCAATAGTTGTAGCAACCGGAATAAAGTCGGAAACTTATATCGATACAGGGTTATTGAAAGGGACAACGTATTTTTATAAAGTACGCTCAGCGGATAATGCAGGGAATGTCAGTGATGATTCGTCTATGGTGTCTGGTTATACTACCGGGGTGGATACAACCGTTCCAACAGCCGTCCAGGGTTTAGAGGTATCAAGTACCGATGATGGGGGTGAGATAAAAGTAGCGTGGAACGCAAGTACAGCGGATGAAGACGACATCGCGGGCTATCGCGTATACTACTCTTCAATTTCTACCTCGGGACCGTTTGAGTTATTAGCAATGGAACAGTATCAAGCGGATATCGCAAGCCAGGATTTTGTGCATGTCAGCCTGGTAAATGGTGTAACATATTATTATACTGTTACGGCATATGATACTTCAGGTAATGAAAGTACAGTTCTTCCTGCCACGGGGACATATGCATCTTGTTCCACGGACATGATTGCCCCGGCAGTACCGGGTATTCCGCAGCTAGTAACAGTGGCTTCAGGTAAACAGTTGTTGGTAAACTGGACGGAAAGCGCAGATACGGATGTCGCGGAATACCGTATTTACCGTTCAGAAACCGGAGAAAACGGAACGTATTCTGAAGTTAATGTTGTAAAAAAAGGGTTTACATCAGTTACTGATTCAGGATTGAAGAATAATGTTCCGTACTGGTACCGTATAATTGCGGTGGATGCTAAGGGTAACCCCAGTGGGTATACACAGAGCGTGCAGGGTACGCCGGTTGATTCCGAACCACCGGAAACACAGGATGTTAAGACAGTACCTTCAGTAATTACAAAGTTAGGGCAGTTGCTTGTAAAGTTTGCTGTTACGGAACCTTTGAAAGCTGATCCTGTCGTAAAGATAAATAACCGTATTGCCACAAGGACGTCTATGGTAATACAGAACGCTGTGATTAACTATACTTACGCGTATATTTTAAAAGAAACAGACCTTGTTTCAGGGCAGGTGTTAAACGTGCAGGTTGATATGGAAGATGAAGCGGGACTAAAAAAGTCAAATATTTACTATGTCAGTTTGAATATCAGTAAGACAGAAAATCTTATGCGTGTTATGGGTAATAAGTTAGACGGCACCAGTAATGCAAAAGCTGTTATACAATACTATCTCGTTGAGGATGCGTCGTTTATAAGGTTAAAAGTGTATAATATGGCAGGTGAACTCGTGAAAATTATTAATGGTGACCAAAAGAACGGGTGGGGTGCGATTGAATGGGATGGAACAAATGAGGAAAATAAGAAGGTGTCTAACGGCATCTACTTTACCTATCTTGAATCAAATGTTTTCAAGCAGACAGGTAAAGTGGTTGTCATAAGGTAAAGGAGAGTTTAATAACAATGAAGTATTCATTTATGAGTTTTTCATGTCCGGAACTGTCGTTGAAGGAATTGTTGGATACAGCAAAAAGGTTCGGGTATGACGGGATTGAGCCAAGGGCTGAATCTAAGCACAACCACGGGGTTGAGATCGAAACTGATAAAAGTACAAGAGAAAAAATTAAGAGTGAAGTTTCGCAGTCCGGCATCGCTCTTTCGTGTATTGCAACTTCCTGTAAATATTCAGATCCGAGTACTGCGGAACAAAATGTCGGACAGACACTAAAATTTATTGACCTTGCAGGGGATGTCGGGGTGACAAAAATCCGTGTGTTTGGCGGTATTATTCCGAAAGAAATTACCCGGGACGTTTCAATGGCATCGATTGTAAAATCATTATCTTCTGTTGCGGAACACGCAAAAACACGCGGGGTGGATGTTTGTATGGAAACCCATGATAATTGGTGTGACCCAAAACATGTTGCTGAGATCATGAAGAAAGTTAACCATCCGAATATAGCGGTTAATTGGGATATCGCGCATCCGGTTACTAATAAACTTGCAACTATAAGAGAATCGTTTGATACCCTGCGTCAATGGATTAAACACGTGCATTTTCATGATATCAGTGTGCAAGAAGGAAAGAAGAATGAGTTGGTACCGATTGGACAGGGTGTGGTTGACCACAAAGCCGCGGTATTGGCGTTGAGAGAGTTAGGATATACAGGATATCTCAGTGGTGAATGGATAAAATGGGAACCATGGGAAAAACATTTACCGCGTGAAATCGCTGCAATTAAGGAGTTTGATAAGTAATTATGGAAAAAGTTAAATTAGGCGTTGTTGGATGCGGAGTAATGGGTAAAAAACATATTGAAGCAGGGGTTAACTGCCCGTCATCAACGGTTGTGGCAATTGCGGATCTTTATGAAGAAACCGCGAAGTCTGTGGCAAAGCAGTTTAATGTTCCAAAGTATTACACTAAAGTTGAAGATTTACTGAACGACAAAAATGTTGATGCCGTTATTTTTGCATTTCCTACCGTCGGACGTGCACCGTTGGCGGTACAAGCACTAAAAAACGAGAAGCATATTTTGTTGGAGAAGCCCGCAGCAATGAATATGGGTGAGTATATGCAGCTGATGAACGCTAAGGGTAAGCTAGTAGCCGGGTGTTGTTCTTCACGGCCAAGGTTTCTGCCATCATCAGCGGTAGTTACTGACATTATCAAATCCGGTGCACTTGGGAATATTCGTACGGTGTATTGCCGGTGCCACGGTGCATGCGGGAAAAAACCGGATAAACCGCGGCCTGAGTGGAGATTAAAAAAATCTCTTAACGGCGGAGGGATACTCGTAAACTGGGGTGTATACGACCTTGACTATCTCCTGGGTTTAACAGGGTGGAAGCTGACCCCAAAAACCGTATTAGCGCGGACATGGACAGTCCCGCAGGTATATGCCAGCCATATTGCTCCGGGTTCCGATGCAGATACGCATTATATGGTAATGATCATGTGTGAAAATAATATTGTCTTAAGTATCGAACGCAGTGAGTACGCCACAGCGCATAAACAGGATGCATGGCAAATCGTGGGGGACAAAGGCGCGTTGAACGCTATTATGGATTCCGGTGCAGAAAAAGTTTTTACCGTTGATTTAAGCGATGAACAAAACGGTACTCAGCAAAAAGAAATTTGGCGTGGGAAGGAAAGCGCTGGCGCTGTGATGCCGGACCTTATAAAAGATTTTGCGGATGCTATACTCGAAGGAAAGCAGCCGAGAACAAGTTTGGATAATTATATTACTATACAAAAACTTTTTGATGCCATATACGAATCTGCTGAAAAAAAATGTGCGGTTGAGTTAAAATAATATTTTTGTTAGCGCTTTGATTATCTCCAACGGTTTTGGCGGGCATCCCGGGATGTGGTACACAACAGGTATTATATCACTGACTTTATTGACTGTGTAATACGATTTGCTGAACAACCCGCCGTTTAACGCGCAGTTGCCCAGGGTGATCACCAGTTTTGGTTCTGGCATTGCTTCATAAGTCCTTAGTAAAGCTAATTCCATATTTTTTGATACCGGACCGGTTACGAGTAACGCATCAGCGTGGCGCGGGGATGCAACAAAATCTATGCCGAACCTCTGGATGTCGTAAATCGGGTTTGTGGTTGCAATAATTTCGGACTCACATGCTCCGCATGAGCCGGTATCAACTTGTCTTATATGAAAAGACCGGCTGAACTTTTTATTGATAACAGTATGTAATTCCTGACCTGCAGCCCGTATTTCTTTTGATAATTCAGGGTTAACTGTATTAATCCGCTGTGTGACAATACCTTTTATTAAGCTGTTCTTAAATATTTTAATCATAAATCGTTACCTGAATATGACAAGTTAAAGCTTTTGTTGCATAACGGGAAATCAGGGACGATATTGCCCGGGAGAGCAAATGCCAGGCCTTGCCAATTACGGAATGAGGCGTCTACAATTTTACAGCGGGCAATTTTACCGTCGGCATCTGTGTTTATCCAGTATAACACTGGCCCGCGCCAGCTTTCGGTATAACCTAATCCGCAACCCGCGTTTGTTCGCGGGATAATTTCTTCTCTGCACAGTTCACCGGAGGGTAATATTTGTATTAATTCTTTGATTACCCTTGCGGATTCCATAAATTCTTGTACCCGCATGTTAAACCGTGCTGCGCAGTCGCCACTGGGTTGCGTAATAATTTTAAGATTTGTTTTATCATAAATCCCAGGGAAGTTGGTGCGTAAGTCCAGAGGAATACCTGATGCGCGGGCGGCTAAACCTATAACTCCAAGGTCCTCCGCCACGTTCTTTGTTAGTATCCCGGTGGTTTCTATGCGGTCCATAAAAGATGCGCTGGAGTATAGTATCTCGGTTAGTTCGATAAAATCAGGCATCACTGTGTCTAAGGTTGTTTTTAAAAGTTTTCTTGCGGGCTCATCAATATTTTTTGTTACCCCGCCGATGGTGTTTATGCCTTTGAGATACCTGCTGCCGGTAATTTTGTCGTTAAGGCATAACAGTGTTTCTTTTAATATAGAAGAGTATGCAGAGGGGAAAGTGAATCCTGCATCTAGGGCAATACCGCCGATGTCAGATACGTGGTTGTACATGCGTTCAAGTTCAAGGTATATACTGCGTAATACCATTGCGTGTTCCGTAATTTTGAGGCCATAAACTTTTTCTAGGGCATTACAGTATGCAAGTGAATGCGCAAACGCAGTGTCGCCGCTGACACATTCTGCAAGTGTTATCCCGTCTAGCGGGTGATTACCTTCAAGGAGTTTCTCAATCCCGCGATGAGTGAACCCTAATCGTATCTCGAGGTTGATCACAGGTTCACCGGCAACACTGAACCTGAAATGCCCGGGGCCTATGATACCCGCATGGACCGGCCCGACCGGGATTTCAAAGATTCCTTCACCATCAATTTTGTTGAACTTATAACCTTGTTTTGTTACTGCTGACGTTTTTATTGCACTAGCAGCACTAAAATCTTTACGTAATGGAAAGTTGTTGGGTGGCCATACTTCTTCATGTAACCGCAGTGTGCGCATATCAGGATTGCCTTCAGGCTTTATCCCAAACATTTCTTTTATCTCGCGTTCAAAAAGGTTAGCAGAAAAAATGTCTTTCGCTATGGATTGAAACGCTGGGTTGTCGCCTGGGATTGGGGTTTTTAAGAAATACCATTTTTTGTGTTCAACACTGATAAATACGCAGTATAAAACGTACCTGCTGCGGTCTTTACGTTCATCTGTGGCATACATCATCATTACCGGTGATTTGAGTTTTTTATGCAAAAACCGGCACGCACTAGCAAAAGTGTTATCCGGGGTTTCAATATACACTTCCTCACCGTGGAGGGTTATAATGTTCTCCGGCAGGACGTTATGTTTATCTTTTAGTTCCTTCAAAATATCATTATATTCCATAATTTACTATGCTCCTTGCAGAACCGCAGCTGCGGAGGTAATCAGTGTTCCAAAATATTGAGGGATATATATGCCTAACAGTACAATCAAGGTGAATAGCAGGAGAAACGATATTTTTGTGGTTAACGGTACTTTTTCAGTAATAGCGCCCTCAGGGGCAGGACCGAAGATTGTTTTACTGAAATGAAAAATCAGTGCGCCAAAAATTGTTGCTAAAAATACCAGGAATATGCAGCTCGCAACGACTGCGCCTTTTGTGAACCCGGCAATTAAAATTATTAGTTCACTTAAGAAAATAGAGAACGGTGGAAGGCCGCCAAGCGCAAACGCGCCGGTAAGAGCGAAGAAACCGGTGAACGGCATAGTTTTGATTACACCCTTTATTAAATGCATGTTATGCGTATCGTATTGTTTAATAATATTACCCGCACTGAAAAACATTAACGCTTTTGTTGCTGCGTGGTTAAACACATGAAGTAAAGCGCCAAATAAACCTAATTCACCGCCGATACCTGTACCGAATGCTATGATACCGATATGCTCAACGCTATGATACGCGAGCAGGCGTTTGATATCTTTTTGCAATAGTATGAACCCTGCGGAAATACCAAGTGAAATCAAGCCGAAGATTATGAATAACCGTCCTGTAAACTGTGAACCTATGCTTTGGTTAACAATAACTGAGAACCTTAGTATAGCGTAGAATGATATTTTTAGCAGTACGCCGGAAAGTAACGCGCTTATCGGCGCTAATGCCTGGCTGTGCGCGTCAGGAAGCCAGGTGTGCATCGGTGCAAGGCCGGCTTTTGTGCCGTAACCTACTATGATAAATAAAAACGCTATTTTTAGTACCTGCGGGTTCAGCCGCTGGATGACTGATACCATGTCAGTCCAGTTAAGGCTTGTCATCCCGCCGTCTTTTGAGACTGTATAGTAAAACAGTATGGTTCCGAGAAACGCAAGTGTGAGACCGACTGAACATATGATTATGTATTTCCATGCAGCTTCCACCGATTTTTTGTCGTTATAAAACCCTACAAGAAACGCGGAAGTGAGCGTTGTCATCTCGATCGCAACCCATACGATACCCAGGTTGTTGAGTACGGTTACTAACAGCATAGTGAATGTGAATATATTGAACAAAACGTAGTATAACCGCGCTTTTTTTTGTGAAATAACTTTTTTGTCTAAATCGTTTTGTATGTATCCCGTAGAATATAACGCAGTCGCGAGGTTTATCACCGTAACGGTAAGCATGAAGTACATACTTAATGCGTCAATATAGAAAAAGTTCAGAAACAACAGTTTTTCACTGGGATGCGATGCTAAGACAACTGCTATGCCAAGCGCAAGTGTGTACCCCGCGATATTGGCAATACCGTTATTTTTGTTGGATTTAACAAATGCAGGGAGGATCGCAAGGATTAAAGGTATTAGTAAAATAAATAATGCCTGCATCTGTTATTATCCCCTTAAATTATTGAGTTTATCCACATCGATATGCGTAAATAACTCGTTTATACGGTATACAAATATGCCGATGATGATTACAAACATGAATATATCAAAGAAAAGTGCAATCTCTACAAAAAACGGCATGCTTCCGCACATAGCTACCGCAGCAAGAAAAAGGCCGTTTTCCATTATCAGTAAACCAATAACCTGTGTTAACGCTTTAATGCGGAAGACCATAATAAATAAACCGATTAAAATTACAGAGAGCGATACTATAAACGCTATGGTATCAAAATGATTATCAGCCGGCATTATGCGTAAGGTAAAAAAGTATGCAAGGTAAGTTAACAGTATCGCAATGAAGAGCGATAGTATGGGGTTGATATAAAACCCAAGGTTACTGTCTGCGTGCACTTTTTTTACGATGTCGTGGAGGAACCACGGGATAAGTATTACTTTTAATATAAGTATCAACGCAGAGACAACGTAGAGTTCTACGCTGCTGAGTTCCATGGCAATTAAAAATGTTGATAAAAACAGGAAGAAGGATTGTAATGAAAACATGTTAATAATCGACGTCATGCGTTTTGATATTACCATTATATACGACATTATAAGGATAGCTATCAAAAATATGTTCATACGATCAATACCCCAGTGACGTTATTACTACTGCAATACAGGAAAGGACAAAACTGAATACAAGCAGGTCAGGTACGCGGAATAAGCGCAGCTTGGCAATCATTATTTCAAGTACAGACATTATTAATGCAAGTGCTGCGAGTTTTGTAATATACATCGCGGCATCAGCAGCGTAAAACCATAATCCGCTGCCCTCTAATATCCCTGGCGGGAAAAAGAGGAGTGAGATTAAAGTGAAGAACAGTATTTGTTTAATATGCGCAGCAAGTTCTATCATTGCCAGTGATCTTCCTGAATATTCGAGGATCATTGCTTCATGTACCATTGTTAGTTCAAGATGTGTTTCCTGGTTGTCCACTGGCAGGCGTGAAGTTTCAGCGATTGTTATTACAAACAATGCAGCTGCAGCGATTACCGTAGAGATACGCATCTGTACCAGTGTGGAGACAATATTTAAATTTGTACTTCCGCAGCTTAGGCAGATAGTGAAGATCGAAGCTAAAGCTACAGGTTCTACAAACGCGGAGATAAACATTTCACGGGAAGAGCCCATCCCGCCGAATGCACTGCCGGTATCCAGCCCGGCTAATGCCAGAAAAAAACGGCCAAGGGCAAGTACAAAAATTAGTGTAATAAAATCACCGGTGTACTCCAAAGAAATACCGCGGATTATCGACGGGACAAGTAACAACGCAGTAATCGTGGATCCAAGGACTATGTATGGCGTGATACGCAGTATCCATGAGGATGTCGTAGAAAAAGTGTCATCTTTAATAAAAAGTTTTGAGAGGTTGTAGTACGGTTGTAATACCGGCGCGCCTTGCCGCATGCGTAGCGTATTCTTAATTTTACGGATCACGCCGCTTAATAACGGAGCGATGCTTATCAGTACCAGTGTTTGTATTATTGCCAGTATAGTGTCCATATAATGATTAAAACCTGTTCATAAAAATGATTAATAGTATTATTGTTATAAATATATAACCAAGATATATCTGTATACTACCCGGCTGGATTTTACGGACCCGCATTGCGAGTGTATAAATAATATTAATTGCTATATCGTATATGTATTGTTTAAACACAGACGCAGTGGTGGTTTCGTACTTAAAGGATTTTATGTAGTACGGCGCTATACGTGTTTTCACGGTTTTGCTGTGGGGTAAAAGTAAAAAACTGAATGCTATTTTAAAAGGTGTTGAGAACGCTGTGGCGGTGTATTCCGTCCGTGCATCAAGGTTGTAATACCCGCAGCCCCAGGTTCTGGTTTCAACGATTTTATTATTCATTGTTTTCCGGAAAACAATGACAGCGATTATCCCGATCGCTACCACTAGTGTTAATGCCAGTATTGTGCTGGACATATATACCCTGCTTGTTGCGTCCGTGCAGATAGTGAAGTTGTTCAATGCAAAAGTTGTACCGTTAATATTTATTCCTGTAATGTTTGAGGATACTCCTGATAACCATCTGATTACCGGTACGGATGCCAGGCCAAAGAGGATGGTTAAAAATGACATAATGATTGTTACGGATGTCATCACCGGGCTGGGGTCTTTGGCGTTACGCGCAGCGTCACTGCGGGGCATCGCCAGGAAGGTTATCCCGAATGCTTTTACAAAACATGCTGCGGCTAACCCGCTGGTAAGCGCAAGTACTGCGGCAGTTACGCTAAAAAATATTCTGTAGTATCCGTTACCGTTTAACGCGCCAAAGAAGAGGGATTGTAGTGTCAGCCATTCACTGATGAAGCCGTTTAACGGGGGTAATGCTGAGATCGCCATTGCTCCAAATAAAAACGAGAGCGCGGTTAACGGCATGGTCTTTATCAACCCGCCAAGGTCTTCCATATTACGTATCCCCGTAGTAGCTTTGTATACGCTACCCGCACAGAGGAAGAGTAAACTTTTAAAAATTGCGTGGTTGATGAGATGGTATAACCCGGCAGTCATCGAGAGTACCGCCAAAATGGGTTGGTTGATAGAAATGAATACCATTGCTGCGCCGATACCCAGCAGGATTATACCGATGTTTTCAACACTGCAGTATGCCAATAATTTTTTTAGGTCGTGTTCCATCAAAGCGTACATAACACCGGCGATACAGGAAATTGAGGCAATCACCAGTACTACCTGTCCCCACCACGCGGAGTTAATCCCAAGGATATAAATAATAAAACGTATCATTCCGTAAATCGCGGTTTTTATCATTACACCGGACATGATGCTTGAGATATGGCTTGGCGCCTGGGGATGTGCATAGGGTAGCCAGATGTGTAACGGTACAATCCCTGCTTTTGTGCCGAATCCCAGGAATAATAGAATGAAGACAAGGTTTTTGGTAGTTCCGGGCATTGTCCGGCATGCAGTTTTTAGTGCTTCAAAATCAAACGTACCGGCGTGTTTGTACATCAACAGAAAAGCTACCGTGATGAACGCGGTGCCGATATGCGCCATTACGATATATATTATCCCAGCTTTAACCGCTTTGTCTTCCTCGTTGTCAAATACTACCAGAAAATACGAGGTTAATGACATTATCTCCCAGGCGAATAAAAAAAGCAGGGCGTTACCGGTTGTCACCACAAAAAGCATGGATGCTGTAAATAGTGTTAGTAATACCCAGTTTAACGTAATTTTATTGGCGGAATATGAATCCTTGAGGTAGCCAATGGAGTATATTGCGGATAGTATTGATATTAACAGTATAGTAATAACAAAAAACAGGGATAACGGGTCTATCAGAAAAATGCGGGTGATATCAAAAATGTTCATATACTTTACTTATATACTCTTTCATTAACCAAATGGAGAACCACTGAGTTATCATCGAAATGGTGGTTACTACCGGTAACACTAAACAATACTTTCTACGAACGTTCGTCCAAATGAAATACTTATTATAAAATAATAATACAACTGCCTGGTTTTGTCAAGATTATGGGTAAGCCTGTGTAATAAATCTTATATAATAAATTAATAACAATAGTTTTTTAGCGGGAGGATGGCTAATGAAAAAAGTGTTGATGCCTGTGTTATTGATGTTTTTGATACAAGCAAGTATTAGTGTGGAGGCAAAGATGATTAGCGTATTGATTGTTACTGGTTCAACAAAAGGGTCAACTGCGGAGATCGGGCAGAATATGAAAGGGTATCTTGAAAAACAATCATGCGTTGTTGACACAATACCTGCTGCGGATACTGCTATGGATTTATCAAAGTATGAACTTGTTATTATTGGTTCCGGGATTTATGGCGGGCAGCCGCATAAGGAGATCCCGTTGTTTATAAATAAAAACCGTGCGGCGCTTAACGGGAAAAAGGTTGCGGTATTCGCTGCCTGCGCAAAGATGGCGTCGCCTAAGGAAAAAAAACAGAAGGAAGCGCTTGTTTATGCGGATAGGGTTGCGTGTAAACTTACAACCATAAATAAGACAGTGTTTGCAGGCAAGCTACAGGGTCCGGATCCCAAGGGATGGTTTATGAAATGGATGGCAGGAACGTTTATCGGTATAACAAAAACCGGAGATTTCAGGGATTGGGATAAGATTAGAGCGTGGACAGTGTCGTTGTTAGTTTTGAAAAAGTAAGAATATAGAATGGTTGATGAAAATCTGGTTTGAATAGATCAGTAATGAATACTGATACCACAATTAAACCATAAATAACTAGATAATTGTCCATCCAATCGACTGGTGTTTATAAAATATATAGCATTCGTGGAAAAATGAATAAGTTTATTAGCAAAAAAGATAATTCCAGTATTCAGCACTGGTGATATACTAGCGAAGGTCTTATCACTTGAGTAAAAGCCAACCATTGATAATCCTATTCCTAAGTATCCAGAGATATCGTTATAAAAGTCTGTGAGATACCACTTTACAAAACAAGGATATGAATAGACAATTTCGCGGGATTCTCCATGTACAGCGCCAAGATTGATTTCTAAACTATGACTTCTTTTGTCATAAATATTTAAGTTAATAAGAAGATCATAAGTGGTAAGATACATTCCTATACCATATCCATACTCTTTAGAATTATATTTTAAAGGGTATCCTGTTTGAATTTGTTTTTTTGATTTCAGAACTTCGGCTATAGACGTATTTGGTTTTGTTTCAATTATTTTTAGATACCCCGTTTCTATAAAATCCTCGTCAAATACTTTGTAGATGGATTTCTTTGTAATGTTATCTATTGAACCTTTGTTAATAACAACACGCTTATTGTCTATAACTTCATTTACCTGTATTTGGAATGAATTTATTCTTTCCCTCGCTTGTTTCCCTCCAGAGAGCAGAATAGCAATTGCTTCGGCAGCTGAGAAAATGTCTTGAGGTCTATTACATTGCACTCTTTCTGAACGTTCTATCTTCCCTGTTTCAACATTTATTATATCTGCGGTTATATGATATATTTGTTCAATTTTAAATACTGTTCCGATTACCATTAAATTTGCGTTTAAAATACGACCCATTTTAACAGCACATTCCTGATCAGTGCAACCCTGTAACTGGAACATTTGTTCTTTAAGTATCGATTCCATGTTTTTTCGTTCTATAATATTAAATTGATTAATTCTAACTAGTTCAATACGTATAATGTCTGATATCGCTACAGCATCCACTTCGCTAACATTTCTGGCAGCGAATTCTGCAATAGCAATATTAGGTTTATCTGCTGAAAAAATATTTGATTCCAGAATAATCAAAATAAGCAGAAATAGTGTAAAAGACAGCATTTTATTCATTATAATAAACCTCATATTTTTGAAATAAAATGATAACTCACGCCAATATTAAAAGATCCTATATCTGTTGAGTGGTCCATAAATGTTTCCATCCCAACGTATTGTTTATAGTCAATACATGCACTTAATTGTGAATAAAGCAGCCATTCTAATCCCATGCAAAAAACAGGTTTTATTTTATATATTGTTTCGTTTCCATACCCATAGCGACCAAGGGAAAGTCCGCCACCGGTATATGCAGTTAAAAAGTCGTTAATAAAAGAATAGTACCTAATTACGATTGGAATCATATATTTGATACAATTCACTCTCATTTGTCCACTTCCCTCAATACTTGTATAAAAATCTGTACCATTCTCACCAAGACTTAATTCAAAGCCTAGTCTTATATCATCACGATAATTTAAACAAATCATTGCTTGTGAAGGAAAGGATATCTTGAATCCAAGTCCCCATCTATAGTAAAAATACGAATATTTCAAGAAGTCTTCGGCTGATATTTTACTTTCTCGCTCATCTATTATCAGAGCGGTGGAAGTAATGTTCCCCGTTTCTATAATTCTAATATACCCCTTCTTTTGCGATTTGTTGTTGATAACCAAATAAATGCCGCCAACTCGCATATTATCAAACTTTCCTTTATTCACTATAATCTTTTCTTTGTCAATAATTTCAGTTATCTGTAATCCAGTAGAAATATTTGATTGTGACACTTCGTCTTTTCGAGTTAGTTTCAATACCAAATTTTCTGTCAGTTTGGCGAAATCCCGGGTATTTATACATCGCATACGTTCGGATTGCTCTATTTTACCAGTCTCAACATTAACAAAACTTATAGAAATTTGGTAAACACCTTCTATTTTGATTACATATCCGGTAACTATCTTTTCTACGTTAAGTAATCTACCCATTTTAATAATGCATTCTTGATCGGTACAGTTTTGTAATTGAAACTTCTGTTCCGCCAATATTTTTTCCATGTTTCCACGGTCTACAACATTGTATGAATCGAGGCGTACAAGTTCTGTCCGTACCAAATCCGATATTGCAGCTGAATCTAACTCGCTGACATTTCGTGCGTTGAAATCTGCAACTGCGATGTTTAATTTTTGATTTTCCGAATATGCATTATTAAAACATAAAACAACTATACTTAAGCAGATGATTAGCGTATTTCTATTCATTTATTGTGCCTTGTCATATTAATGTAATTATAGTAAACAATATATAAAACAGGTATGTTAATAATTATTCTATAGTTTTTGTTTATCCATCGAAATCTAGTATAATAATTTTAACACATTTATTATTTATTTGAAACATGGAGCTATGTTTTTATGAAAGATTTAGTAGTAATTAAATACGGCGGTAGCGTATTAAAAGATGTGAAGCTTAAACACGCGTTTTTTGGGTACACAAAAAAACTTATTCGTACACACGCGGTGGTGATCATTCACGGCGGGGGTAAGGAAATAACGCAGTTGCTTGACCGGTTGGGGATTAAAACCAAGTTTGTTAATGGATTGAGGTTTACCGATGAGGAAACCTTATCTGCAGCGGAGATGGTGTTATCCGGTAAGGTTAATAAACAACTGGTTGCTGAATTTAACACCTGCGGTATCACGGCGGTAGGGTTATCCGGCCGGGATGCCGGGATGGTGTACGCAAAACCTATAAAAAAACTGGGGTTCGTTGGGAAAACTGTTAAAATCAATCCTGGAGTGATACACGTATTGATAAAACAAAACATTGTTCCAGTGATATCACCGATCGCAACTAACAAAAAAACGTGTAGCGCGTTGAATCTTAACGCTGACACTTTCGCTGCGGAAGTCGCTGTGGCGTTACACGCGCGGAGGCTGGTATTCCTTACCGATGTTCCCGGTGTACTGGATGCTCAAGGTAATGTTGTCCCTATAGTACGTACCGGGAATGTTAACAAAATGATATCCACCGGCATAATTACCGGCGGGATGATACCCAAGATCAGGTCATGTGTGGAGACAATAAAAAAAGGCGTGGGGGAAGTTGTTATCACCAATAATTGCTGGGGTAACAATGTAAAAAATACAAGGGTTATAAGGTAGAGAAAAGAACAAAATGAAACATTTAATTGAAAAAGATAAAACGTTTATCTGGCAAACATATAAACGTAATGAGTTGGTACTGACAAAAGGCAAAGGCCAGTATGTGTGGGATATTAACGGAAAAAAGTATCTTGATTTTCTCGCGGGGATAAGCGTAACAATCCTCGGGCATTGTAATCCCCGGGTAATAGCCGCTATCACAAAACAGGTTAAACTCCTGGGGCATACATCAAATTTGTATTACACAAAACCGTCAACTGCGCTTGCTGAATTGTTGATAAATAATACTGTTAAAAAAGGGTACGTGTTTTTTTCAAATTCCGGTGCGGAAGCTAATGAATGCGCAATCAAGGCGGTACGGCGGTACGGCGCGAGTACCGGTAATAAAAAGAGGTATGAGATTATTACGTTTGAGAATTCATTCCACGGGCGTACAATTGCTACAATTTCAGCTACCGGGCAGGCAAAGTTCCGGAAAAATTTTGGGCCAATGGTTGCAGGGTTTAAGTACGCAAAGTTTAACGATATCGTGTCAGTAAAACGGTTGGTTAACAAAAAGACCGTGGCTGTAATGATAGAAGCAGTCCAGGGTGAGGGCGGGGTACACATCGCTGATCCTAAATTTATGTCCGCGCTTGTAAAACTTTGTAAATCACATAAAATACTGATGATATTCGACGAGGTACAGTGCGGGCTCGGGAGGACCGGTAAGTTTTGCGGGTACCAAAATTATCACGGAGTTAAGCCGGATATCATAACTTTTGCGAAAGGGTTGGCAAACGGGCTGCCTATTGGCGCAACGGTTGTTGTTCCGGAGGTTGCAAAGTATATGTCCTACGGTGATCATGGGTCAACATTCGGTGCGAATCCTATTATCAGTGCAGCTGCAGTGGAAGTGGTTAAACAACTCACTCCATCGGTATTGTCTAAAGTTGTGGCTTTAGGAAAATATTTTAAGGATAAGCTTAATACACTGAAATTTAAATACGAGGGGATTAAGGAGATACGCGGGATCGGGTTAATGATAGGTATAGATCTTAAAGAACCCGGTGGAGATGTTGTTAAGCAGTGCCAGAAAAACGGGTTATTGATAAACTGTACGCATAATACGGTGGCACGGTTTTTACCGTCGTATTTTATAACAAAAACTGATATTGACCGGGCGGTAAAAATTGTGGATACCGCGTTAGATACGGTATTAAAAAAGTAATTCTATTAAAAGAGGGGTTATGAAAAAAGGATGGTTAGCATGTGCTGCGGTGATAGTTATCGCAAGTGCGGGAAACATGGTCTTTCCAGGAAACAGCGGGGCGGATATGAAAAACGGTAACGGTATTGATGAAAGTACCCCGGGAATTGTAACAGTGCCGCTGGCATGGCTGTACCGTGATCCTTCAGCGGAAGCTGAAATCTTAACCCAGGCGATGTACGGGGATACTGTAAAGGTAATAGAGGAACAGCCTGGCTGGGTGAAACTAACCTTGGACTCCCAGGGTGATTATCTCGGATGGGTAGAAAAAGAGGCAGTGTATACCGGCAAAAAAGTTAATGAGTATCTGCAAAAAATTAATAAAAGACAGGTGTTGGTTATCGATACACTGACGGATATATTTGTTGATACCAAGACATTAACAAAAATTGTTGAGAACATTTCTGCGGGTGTGATTTTACCGTTTGAATCCGAGCAGACGGGATGGTTCAAGGTTTTAGCTCCGGTAGGGAAGAACGGGTATACCTACGGTTATGTTTCGTCCAGTGCGGCGGTGGTTAATACCCGGCGTGAACTAACAGAAGATGAAGTCCGTGCGAATATTGTTACTACAGCGAAGAAGTATATGGCAATACCATATGTATGGGGTGCAAATTCTAGTAAGGGGTTTGATTGTTCAGGATTTACCTATAGTACTTATCGGCAGAACGGTATAATTATTCCGCGTGACTGCCGTCCGCAGTGCGCGTATGGAACTATTATAACCAGAGAAGAACTGAAGCCCGGGGATGCTGTATATTTTACAACCTACCGTCCCGGCGCGTCGCATACCGGTATTTATGCGGGGAATGGGAATTTTATTCATGCCAGTACAAAAAATGGTATTACCGTCGGTGAACTTAATGATGAGTATTATCAAGGACGGTTTTTTGGTGCACGCAGATTCCTTCCGGATTCTGACCCGGAGACCCCCGAGATCTTGATCCCCGCAGGGAAGTTTATTATGGGATCAAATACTCAAAACGGTAATGAACGCCCGGAACATGAGGTTTATCTTAACGCGTATTATATTGATAAATATGAAGTCACCAACCGTGAGTACACAGAGTTTGTTAATGCAACGAATTATCAATCTGAAGGGAAATGGGATAAGAATAACCGTGAGCCTGGCCATCCTGTGCTCGGGGTAACCTGGAACGATGCAGGGGCGTATGCTAAATGGGCGGGGAAACGTTTACCTACGGAAGCGGAATGGGAAAAAGCTGCGAGGGGTACTGCCGGGCGGCGGTTTCCCTGGGGTAATCTATGGTACGCTAATCGCGCGCAAACCGCGGTGAACGCATCACTATGGGCAACCGCGGTTAATGCAAATAAGGATGGGCGCAGTGTTTACGGGTGTTATAATATGGCGGGTAATGCGTGGGAGTGGTGCGAGGATTGGTATGACGAAAAATATTATACGCAATCACCCAGGGAAAACCCTGTAGGGCCAAAAGAGGGGATGTACAAAATCTGTCGTGGCGGCGGGTGGGATGATTTACAGGATGTTATGCATAGTTCATACCGCGGATATTTTGAACCCAAGAAGGCGTCGCAGTTCGTGGGGTTCCGTTGCGCGCGCAGTTTAATAGAGAAGTAATATAATCTACTTTTTTTCTTGTTTACTTTACTTATAATTTTATTTATACTCTATATAATAGTATTGGGTACTATAACACATGTCGTATTGCTTTAGGGATATTTCATCTTGAATACGGAGGGGTTTTTGGTAAACGAAATTGGTAATTTCTATAAACACGTTGTTATATTCAGTATAATATGCCCGGTCTTTATTCTTACTTATCCGCAAACCGGTATGTCTTCCGAGCCAACTCAAGAAGAAACATTATTCCATTATCAATTAGCAAGAGATGCAGTTAATAATAACCGTTTTATTGAAGCTAAACGTGAACTTCACGAGATAATTGATTATTATGACCCTATGGGGATTGAAGCTTATGGGTTGTTAATCAGTGTATACCAAAACCTGGGTGATAAAGAAAACACGAAGAATATAGAAGAACAGTATGAAAAAGTTAAGGCAATAAAAGCTGGGAAACCTATGGGGACTACGCCGGAGGAATTGTTGGCAAACGGGTTGCCTAAACAAAAAATTGATGCGTGCCGTATGTTGGGAAAAAGTAAGGATGAAAAAAGTCTTGAGTTACTAATAAAAGCACTGGCTGATCCGTATTACAATCATTACAGTGCAACGTACGATGTTCGTGAAGTTGCAGCGGATAATATCGCTGCATATGGAGATCAGGCAGTTACGGTTTTAGTGAAAGCATTTATTAATGATAACCCGGGATTACGCTGGTGGTGCCTGGAAACGTTAAGGCGTATCAAGCCTGTGGATGAACAGGTGAAAGGGAGTATTGCTAAATTATACATGTCCGCGTTGAAGGACACTTCTTGGAATGTTCGCCGTACAGCTTTGAGTGCAATAGCTGAAATAAAAATGGTATCTGCTGTAGCGGAGATCGTTCCGCTTTTCACAGATGATAACGACGAGGTTAGGTTACAGGCGGTAATGGCTGTTGATACTCTTCAAGATGGACTAACAAAAAGTACCGCTGCTGTTGATGATGCGTTAATAAAATTGTTGGAAGATAAGAATAATTCTGTTGTTAACCAGGCGATAAAGACTGTAATCAGGGTTGGGGATAAGAAAAGTATTATTCCGCGGTTACGCATTATCGCAGAGGATAATACAAAAGAAGTGCTTACCCGGTGGTATGCGATTAAAGGGTTGGGTGAGTTGCTCTCTGAAAAGAAGGATTTAGCGGAACTAAAGAAGTTTCTTACACACGAGGATTTTTGGTTACGCAGCGCAGCAGCTACGGCATTGGGAGAAGAGGATACTGCTGCACAAAAGGATTTGTTGAATGAAACCGCAGTGAGGTTTTCTATAGAATCGCCTGATGTTTATGAAGAAGCGCGGGTGTATAGTTTAGAAAAAGCGTTAAAGTTTTTGGAGTCCGTACAAAAAGAGGATGGAAGTTTTCCTTCAATCTATGTCTTGGGTACCACAGAACTTGCGGCGTTGTGTTTCTTAAACCATGGATATACAGAGGAAACGCCGGTTTTAAATAAGGCTGTGAAGTTTATACTGAACAACAGAAAAGATGACGGTACGTTTTTGTTGGAAACTTCGCAGGAAGGGAAAGATAAAAAGTTGGCATTCACCACTGGGCTTGCAATTGAAGTTTTAGCGAAAACAGGTAATTCTAAGTATAAGGGAATTATCAAGGATTCAGTTGAGTGGTTGAAGAGTATACAAAACACAGACGGCGGGTTTGGGTACTATAAAGGTTCACGGTCTGATATGACCGCCACACGGTTTGCGTTGGCTGGTTTAAACGCGGGATATGACTATTGGGGATATCCGAAGACGGATGAAGCATGGATAAAAGCGGTAAATTATCTTAAGTCAGTACAAAACACCGATGGCGGGTTTGGGTATACAAAAGATTTTCGCCGGGATTCTTATGGATCAGCTACAGCCGATGGATTAATTAATTTGTTGGTAACCGGATCAATAGCGGATACTGTTCTTCCGGAAAAAGCGTTGGAGTGGATACAAAAAAATTATGGTTGGGAAGCAAATCCATTTGACCCAAACCCCAATCATTATGAATATTATGTAGTAGCACTTGCCCGCGCGTTTGATCTGGCAAAAAAAGAGGTTGTTATTGATGGTGATGGTGTTAAACATTATTGGTATGACGAGGTAACTAAAAAATTGTTGACTGAACAAAACAAAGATGGTTCATGGAAAGTTGCGCAGGAGCCGTTATTCACGACATATTTTGTTGAGGTCATGCAGTTGCGTCATGCGAGGAAGTCGTTAGAGGGGTTATGAAGAAGATAGGCAATTGTAATACTATAATATTGCTTTTGGTATCAGCGTTATTCAGCATGGTAACGCCATGTTTATACGGTGAGGACCTGTACGTTGTGGCTGACCAGTACGCGTATGTTATTGCGTCGAACAGCGGGTATGATTTAACGAGTTGGGGTGGGAAGTCAAAATGGGATGAAATTGTTTTATGGGGCAGGATTGTACCAAGGCCGTCGTACGGCGGGACATACGCAAATTATCAGTATAGATGGGTTTATGGTGACGGTACTTCTAAGGGATGGGTCGTAATCCCGGCTTTTGATAGTGCAAATCCTCTTGCCGCAAGTTATAAATATTTAAGGTCTGATTCTCATCAGTACTCAACCGTTGGTAGTGAACCCATAACATATTATACGGCTACTCTGGAGATAAGGAATGCCTCAACGTTGGGTATAGTAGATAGTATGACAGTAAGGGTTAAGGCAGTGAATCCGACTTATATAACCGTTGCAAATGATTATCCTGACCCTGCAAAAGCAAGACGGTTAATCGTGGAAAGTATTGCTAAAGGGCGTGGGTTATTATGGCTGTACTTGTATCAGGGTAGTGCCGGGAATTGGTCAGGAAAGTATTTTTATGCTAATGCACCTGAAACTCCAACTCATCCAATGGCGGATACAGCACTCTGCCTTGCTGCGTTTTTGGTACACGGGCATTCGGTTTATGATCCCGGGGGGGTTAAGGATATTTTCGTTGAGTGTGTAAATAAAGGAATTAATTATCTTCTAAAAAATGCTGTTATCCTGAATTCTCAATCTTTTTCCTCAGGTGCGGGGTATGGATCGGATATCAACAGTAATGGCAAGATGGTAAGGTTTTCTAATAAGGCATGCCATCATACTTATGAACACGGTATCTGTATGCTTACCCTTGGCGCTGCGTATAATCCTATCAGGGTAAGTTCGCAGGTTCATGTTGGTTCTTCTAATACATTGATGTATTTTTCGCATGTTTTATCAGACGCTGTGGATTGGGCAGCTTGGGCGGAGATAGATGTAAGTACCCCAACCGGGTGGAGATATCTCGCAAATGATCCACAGGATGAGCCGGACCTCTCAGCTACACAGTGGATTGTGTTGGGATTATCAGCAATTGAAGATATTTGGGGTATAGAGGCGCCGGTATGGGTAAAAAATAGGTTGATGCAGGGTGGTTATGGTACACAATCTGTCATTAGATCATTACAATGGCAGGGTGGCGGAACACCGAATTATGACGGCGGCGGGTTTTATTATTTTCGTCATAACACGCCAGTGACATCGTACTCAACCGTTGCGCATTTAGCAATACCATCTACGCTGATTGATGAAGAGGATTATTGGATAACAGGTACTTCTGCATTGTTACAGACACTTTTTTATATATCACTTGACACTACCACAGTGGTTGCTTGCGCTTGTAACACTTCATGGTGTAACAGTATTGCACGGGACTGTACCCTTAATAAAACCGCACCGGCTAATAGTTGCAGCCGCGTTGAGGGCGCAATAAATTTTCTTGGCCGGTGGTGGGACAATCCCAGGATTGATACTTATGCGAATTCTTTTAGGCCGTCAACAACATGCACGAGTAATCCCGCGTATTGCGGAGGGCTATACAATATGTATGGCATAATGAAATCGTTAAGGTTGCATAACTATGTTAAAGGCGGGATTAATAACGGTATTCTGCGTACAGGCGCTACGGGTAATTCTGTCTCGCAATCGGGTGGAACAGCGGTTGTATGGGAAGATGTTTTTTCAAATTTTATTTTAAAGATGCAGCAACCCACCGGCGGCGGAGGGTACGGTTACTGGGTGGATAACTGGGGATACACAGATAGTAGTGCAACAAAACCGTCCCTAGGGACTGCGTTCGCGTTGTTATTGTTAAGCGAAACCGTGTATTATCCGTCAACAATTAAGACAGAGTTAATGGAACCGCAGATACGTCGGGCGTCAATTAAGTAGCAGAGAGGATGTTATTGTATGCCGTTAGAACCGATGCGTAAAAAGAAGAGTATTACAGATATTTTGTTAGAATGGGGATTGCTTACCCCGGACCATATTACTTACGCACAGGGTGAAGCACAGAAAACTAAGGAAGATATTGGTTTGGTCTTAATACGGTTAGGGTATATTAAGGAAGAAGATTATTACAACGCTCTTGCGGAACAGTACGGAACTACCTATATAAAACTGCCGGATGTAAAAATTGATGAGGAGTTGTTAAAGAGTGTCCCTGAAAAAATGGTGGGTAAGTTCTTGATGCTGCCTATTGTAAAACACAATAACAACCTTACTGTTGCAATGTCAAACCCCGGTAATTTTATGGCGATTGATGAGATTGAAGTGTTTACCAACTGCAAAGTATCAGTAGTTCTGGCAACTGAAAAGGATATTAAAGAATCAATTGCTAAGTATTACACCGGCTATACCGGCCTCAGTGGGTTAGAAGAACAGGCTGGTACTGTGGAAGTTAGCAGCGGTGAAGAGGATATTAAGGATGACTCACTGGATGACGGTAAAGAGTATAACGCGGAAGATGCGCCGGTAGTTAAATACGTGAACTCGCTTATGCTTGAAGCAATCCGCAAAAAAGCTAGTGATATACATATTGAACCACAGGAAAATGAAATGATATTGAGGTTGAGGCTTGATGGTAAGCTTTACAATATTGCCCCGCCGCCAAAAAAGTTTTTCTCCGCAATAATTTCGCGTATAAAAATTATGGCATCACTTGATATTGCGGAACGCCGGTTGCCTCAGGATGGTAAGTGTAAAGTTAAGATAGGTAATAAAGGTATTGACGTGCGCGTATCTACATTACCGACAAATTACGGTGAAAAAGTTGTGATGCGTATCCTTGATAAATCAAGCGTGTCATTGCAACTGACTGATCTCGGGTTTACTGAAAAAGAAATGGGGATTTATACCGGTGTTTTAGCTAAACCGCATGGGATGATCTTAGTCGTAGGCCCAACCGGTAGCGGGAAAACTACGTCGTTATATGCCGGGATAAATCGTATTAATGAGCCGGAACGTAATATTATTACTGTTGAAGATCCAATTGAATACGAGATGAAACGTATCAACCAGGTACGCGTACGGTCGGATATCGGGCTTACATTTGCAGCTGTATTGCGTTCAATACTAAGACAGGACCCTGATGTTATTATGATCGGTGAAATACGTGATAAAGAAACCGCGGAGATCGCAATACAAGCCGCGCTTACCGGCCATTTAGTGCTTTCTACCCTGCATACCAATGATTCGGTTAGTACGTTGAGTAGGTTGAAGTACATGGGGATCGAACCGTATCTCATCGCAGATGCGATGGATTTAATTATCGCGCAACGGCTTGTCCGCAGGATATGTAAGAATTGTAAGATAGAGGAAGATGTACCCGAGAATATTCAACAAAGCCTTGGGGAACATAAGCTTGGGACTATAATGTTCTATCATGGGAAAGGGTGTAATAACTGTAACGGTACGGGATATCAGGGAAGAATCGCGATTTATGAAATGTTGCGGATTACCTTGCCAATAAAGAAAATGATTGTAACCGGAGTCAATGATATAGAAATTGAAGAACAGGCACGGAAAGAAGGGTTACGTTCACTGCGTGACATGGCTATTATGAAGCTTGCGCAGGGGATTACTACAATCGAGGAAGTGTTACGGGTAACGTCGATAAAGGAGCTTGAGTAGTTTTTTATGGAACATAATGTATTATTAGAAACAATGTGTAATTTTATGCTCGAAGTCGACGCGTCGGATTTACATATCGGTGTTGGGACTAGCCCGTATATGCGGATTAACGGAGTGATAAAACAAACCGGGTTCCCTGTAATGGAGCAAGAAGATTGTGAACGGTTATTATTTAGCCTGATGACAGAATCGCAAATCTCGGAGTTCAGAGGAACAAAATCGTTGGATTTTGCGTTTGGGTTTAAAAACCTCGGGCGGTTTCGCGCAAATATATACCAGCAACGCGGAACCATTACAGCTGCGATCCGCAGGCTTAAACTTGAAATTCCTACATTTAAGGAATTATCTCTGCCAATAGGGCCGTTGACTAATTTTTGTAATACTTCAAACGGGTTGGTGATAGTAGCCGGCCCGACTGGTTCGGGAAAAAGCACAACACTGGCGGCGATGATTAATTTTATTAATAAGAACCGTAAATGCCATATTATCTCGCTTGAAGATCCGATAGAATACGTGCATCATAATATTAATAGTTTGGTGCATCAACGTGAGATCGGGTCTGATGCAATAAGTTTTTCGTCAGCGTTAAGGTATGTATTGCGTGAAGATCCGGATGTAGTATTGATCGGCGAAATGCGTGACCTCGAAACTATAGCATCAGCATTGACCGTAGCGGAAACCGGGCATCTGGTATTAGCGACACTGCATACCGGCGATGCGAGTGAGTCAATCACTAGGATAGTAGACGTTTTTTCAGCGGAACAGCAGGTACAGGTGATAAAACAGTTATCGTTTACTCTGGCCGGGGTGATAAACCAGATGCTACTGCCTTCATTAGATGAAAATATGGGAAGGGTATTAGCGACGGAGGTTATGATTGCCACTCCGGCAATACAGAATATTATCCGCGAAAATAAGGTTGAGCATATGTATTCTCAGATACAGTTGGGTACTCAGATAGGGATGAGTACTATGAACCAAACATTATATAGGCTGATAATGGAAAGAAAAATTGATCAGGATATAGCATTAGGGAAAACTACGAGGCCAAATGAACTTATGAAAATGTTAGGAAGAAAATAAGGTATGCCAAAGTTTACGTACAAAGCTAAAGACACGGCCGGTGCGAATGTGGAAGGTGTTAAGTACGCGGTGGTTTCGCAGGACGTCGTTAACGCTCTGCAAAACCAGGGGTTTACGCAAATCGTTGTGAACGAAGCAAAAGGTGAAAGCGCGAAGTCGCGTGCGAAAACTGCAAAAGAAGCTGTATCACACGGCGGTGTGAAACAGCAGGATATTACAATTTTTTGTAGGCAGATGGCAACAATGATTAACGCCGGGGTTACTATTATTGAAGCATTGGATGACCTCGCAGATATGACGGTAAGCGCAAAACTTAGGAGTATATTGAAAAATATAGCGAATGATATCCGTGGAGGATTAACCTTTTCTGCGTCTTTGAAGAAACATCCCAAGGTGTTTGATAAGGTTTTTATATCAATAATCGCTGCGGGTGAGGAAAGCGGGCAGCTGGGAAAAATACTGAAAGACCTGGCGTTGCATTTAGAAAATTCTATGAAGCTCAAACGCAAAATTCAGGCTGCCAGTGCGTATCCCTTGTTTATAACCGGTTTTTTTGTGGTTGTATTGCTGGGTATTGTGTTATTCATAGTCCCGCAGTTTAAATCACTTTTCGCGTCGGTAGGGGCGGAATTGCCGTTACCAACACAGATTGTGATGGGTACCAGCGAGTTTTTGATAAAGAATTTTTGGCTGGTGATAATATTTATCGTATTGATAATCGTCGGGTATAGAATGATTAATAGTACAAAACCGGGAAAATTTGTTATCGATAGTATTAAACTTAAGTTACCTATTGCAGGGGATATCATAACAAAATCGTTGCTTACCCGTTTTTTTCAGACATTAGCAACATTATTGCGTAGCGGTGTGGATGTGGTGATGGCACTGGATTTAGCGTCGCGCGTAGTTAATAATTTGCCGTTGGAACAAAATATTGATAATATTCGCAAAGGTATAGTGGAAGGTTCAAGCCTCGCAAGTATTATGGGGCAATTACCTATTTTCCCTAAGATGGCAACCCGTATGGTGGCCGTAGGTGAAAAAACAGGGCAGCTGGATGAAATGATTGATGTTATAGCGGATTATTATGATAGCGAAATTGATGCTATTGTAGCCGGGATGAGTTCTATAATAGAACCGATCCTGATTATTATGCTGGGTTTTCTCGTGGGGCTCGTGGTGATAGCGTTGTATTTACCAATATTCAAAGTTGCGATGGCAACTGGAGGAGGGAGCGGAATGTAAGAAAAACGCTAAAAAGTATGGTACATTCTGGCAGAAAAATTTGTTTTTATAGGAGGAATTGTTATGATGAACTTGAAGAAGAATTCAAAAGGGTTTACGTTGATTGAGTTGGTAGTGGTGCTGGTTATTATAGGCATCCTTGCGGTTATCGCGGTGCCGAGTTACCGTAATTATACCCGCCGTGCAATGGCTGCGGAAGGTAACGCGTTGCTTGGGGCAATACTTTCAGCACAGAAAGCGTATTTTACGGAAGCTAACAGGTATTTGGCACAACCGGCAACAAGTAATAGTGCTGCACTTGGCGTTGATGCAAGGGGTAATAAGTATTTTACGTCGTTTACAATAACAGTAAACGGGTTGACCGGGGATAACGCTTCATTCACCGCAACAACAGCCGGTACAGGCGATGCAGCTGGAATCGCTGTGACTATGACCGCAACACCGATAGCTGCGCCGGTAACAACTACTGCTGGGTTGTAAGAATAATAGTTGTACTTGAAAAAACAGGGGGTTGTGTATACGTCAAAAACAACGGGTGGGTTTTCTTTAATTGAGGTAATGGTATCGGTAGTGATACTTGCAATAAGCCTATTGTTTGGGTTATCATTTTTTTCGTTTGGGCATAAGGATACCGCTGCAGGGAAGCATACAACATATGCGTTGCAGTTAGCAAAAGATCACCTGGAGTATATGCGGTCGTTAGATTATACAGGTATTCCTGTTTCAAGTAATACTACGCATAGTAGTTATGGCGTTACTTTCAGCCGGCAGTTTAGTTCACGGGTTAAGATAGGGACGGAAAATGATGAGTATAGGGTTTTGTCGGTGACAGTGACCTGGACCGCTAATGGTAGTATAACAAAAAGTGTTAGTTTGAACACATTAAAAGCTAAGTTTTGACGAGGGTAGATGAATAAAGTATACGCGCGCGAGTCAGGGTTTACGTTGATAGAATTGCTGATAACAATAGTTATCAGTTCATTTATTGTTTTTAGTATCGGTATGATATTGATACAGACACAGCTTTCTTGGCAAAAAGGGAGAGGAACTATTAACCAGGATGCTGACTCGCGGTACTGTAGGTTGATGATTGAACGTGAGTTACGAAAAGCAACGTCGGTATATGTGGGTACTCCCGCAAGTGCGATACGGGTATGGACAATATACGGTGATACCGAAACTATCAGGCAAAACGGTACAAATATTGAGTTATATTCAGTAGCTACGGGAAGTACGCTGATCTTGCTGCAAGACGTGGTAACGTTGCAGTTTGTACTCATGCCGGGGTCTGATTGCGCTCAGGTTAATTTCACACAGAGGAAGGTAACAGATATGAGCAGCGGCGGTGCGGTGAGTTTAAACACAAGTTTTGTGGTTCAGTTTAGGAATAAATTTACGTAGGTATGTATGGTTTTGTGAAAAATAACAAAGGCGTAGTATTAATTCTGGTAATAATATTTAATGTGATACTTTCACTTACGGGATTGGCGTTTCTTTATATGTCCAGTAATGAACGAATATTTGTGCAGGATGAAGTTCAGCGTTACCGTGCTTTATACGTTGCGGAAGCAGGGTTTGAACGCGCTAAGTCGTGGTTACAGTGTTTGTCTCAGGATCAGAAGGTTGCGGGTGAAATTAATCCTTTTAACGGCGAGGTTATATTCGAACCCATCCCGGCTGCGGCACAAGGAAAGTATAGCGTGTCAATTGTGCCCGACAGCGGGAATTCAGGGAAAGTGGAAAAACTGTATGTGGTAACCTCATCCGGTTCGGTGGGTAATGTTATTAAAGTTATTAAAGCCAGGATAAAAATTGTTAATTTTGCGAGGTTCGCGTTTTTTAGTGATATGGAGTATCCCGGCGGGGCGACACATCTGGGAAATAACTGGAAGGATAGAATTTGGACAACTACAGCGGATATTTTTAGCGGGCCGGTACATTCTAATGACGAATTAAGTATCTGCGGGCAGCCGCAGTTCAGTAAGAACTTGTTGACTGGACGGTATGAGGTGTCCACGTCATCGGATATATTTTATTTTAATTGTAAACAAAGCAGGACAGATGGCGGGACCGGTGATCCGCTTAATCTGCCATCGGGTTTATACCCAAAAGTTGACCGTATAAATATGTTTAAAGACTGGAACCTGGCACGGTTAAAAAGTGTTGCGCAGACAAAAAGTGGGCTGGTTCTTGTTGGGGATCAGAATATTGTTTTGTATAATACTTACTTAACGCATAACGGTGCGTCATGGCCTATACCATCAGAGGCTAGTACTAGCGCGGCGTTAGTGTTTGTAACCGGTAATGTTACGATAAAGAGTAATAAAAACATTTCTGGAGAAGTGACGAAACTTCAGAGGTATTTGACAATAGTGTCTTCCGGTTCTTCAGCGGCTAATGGTAAAATGTTTGTTACCGGTAGTATTAATGTTGATACAAACACGTTGAGTAGCGAAGGAATGCTGGGTTTAGTTGCGAGTAATGATATTATTGTAAATGTTCCGGTATCGGAAAATCAGGTGGCTATTCAAGCGATAATGATGACTTACAAAAGTTTTTGGGCTGATGGGTGGGATACAAAGTTTAAACCGCCGACTAATCCTACAGCAGGATATGTCGGGATTAAGGGTGAAATAGATATCTTAGGAGGGTTGATACAGGGTGTAAGAAGTTGTGTCGGCCAGGCGTATGCATCGTCGTACGCGTCAGATTTAAAGACTGGGTACAAAAAAAATTTTGTGTATGACAAACGTGTGCTTAATAGGCAACCACCGTATTTCCCGCGGTATTTTGAAGTAAAACCGTTTGTGTGGTGGGAAGAACCGATGAAAAGGATTTAATTATTGTATGATAGGTATTGACATTGGATCGAGGTACATAAAGATGTGCCAGGCGCAAAAAGTTGGGGATGAGTATCGCATCCTTGCGGCTGTTATGTATGAGCTCCCGGTTAATCTTGAACCCGAAAAACTCGATAATGTGATTATTAATGCAATTAAGAAAATGTTGAAGTCCGACAGGTTTGTTACAAAAGATGTAGCAGTCTCCATTGGCGGCGGACAAGTACTTGTCCGTAAATTTCTTATTCCCGCATTGCCGGATAACGAGGTGGTAGAAGCGGTTAAGCTTGAAGCTGCACAGGTAACTTTTGTGCCGTTGGATACTATGAAAATAGACTGCCAGGTGTTAGGAAAGCCGGATGGTAAAAAAATTGAAGTGTTGTTCATCGGTGCACCAAAACAGTTGGTTGAAAGGCAGAAAGAAATTGTTAAGGCTGCGAATTTGAACCTGGCAATTGTAGACGTGGATAATTTGGCGTTGGCAAACAGTTTGTTTGCCGTTGCGCCGGAATGTAAAAAACAGTCAGTGTTACTACTGAACGTCGGGCATAGCCAGACGAATATTATTGTATTGGACCGGGGTAACCTGGGATTCTCAAAAAATACTAATTTTGGCGGTAAAAATATTACGGCTGAGGTACAGAAACAGTTAAAGATTACTTATGAGAAAGCGGAAAGTATAAAGGAACAGCCGCCTTTATGGAGTAAAAACGCGTTGGATATGAGGAGTGTTTTGAAAAACAGTACCGCTGACCTGGTAGAAGCTGTTTACCGGGCTATAGAGTATTGTACAACACAGAAAATTGTTAAAAGTGTAGACAAAATCCTTATGACCGGCGGGACTGCTAATATGGAAGGTTTGGATATGCTGCTTTCAGAAGCGTTGCATATGAGGGTTAACCGCTGGCAATCGTTGCTCAGGCTGGAAGGTAAGTGGAATAGAGAATTAGCGTCATTCATAAGCATAGCATTCGGGCTGGCGCTGCGGGAAAAGTAATGTATGTATAACATAAATCTTATCCGTGACGAGATAATGTCGCCGGATGTAAAAAAACAGTTGTTTTGGTATACACAGATTGTGATGGCGGTAGGTGTATCGATTTTGCTTGTGGTGATATACCAGTTTATATCATTAAATATCCAGCTGGTTGCGTGTGAAAAGAAAAGGAATGTGATTGAAACCAAGATTAAGGATTACGAAAGTAATCTTAATATCGGGGAGCTTATTTCCACCTGGTCAAAACAGGCGCAGCAGCTGCAAAACGTGGAAAAAGTTTTGAACGAACGGATTGTTCTGGCGGGCAGAATACAGGAACTCGGGTTATTGCTTCCTCAAAAAATGTGTATATTAAAAATTTCGTTTGAAAAACAGAGTAAGAATATGTTGTTAGAAGTTGCGGTAAGTTCAAAGGATGGTGAAGAGTTGAGCCAGGTTAAACAGTATATGGATTCATTAGAAAAAAGTAAGTATTTCAAACCCGGGGTTAAGCTTGAATCGCAGGAAGAAATTGTGTTGAAAGATAATGCTAAATTGTTCAGGATATCGGTGCCACTTGGAGAATAATGGCGGTATGGTATGAATTTTAATCAGTTCCAAATAAAGTGGTTGAAAACTATAGGGATTATTGCCGGGTCATACCTTGTTGTAATACTGTTAGTTGTAATAATAATTCTTAACCCTGCAGGGAAAAAACTTGATGACCTGCAGAGAAAAATCAAGGTTAAGGATAGTGATCTACAGATTTATAAATCATTATATCTGGAACAAGATTCTGAATCAATTAAAAATGAACAAGGTGAAATTCAGCGTATTGTTGATAAGTTCAGGAGTTACCTTATTCCGGATGAAAAGATAGAGTCTGTGTTTTTAAAGGAAATGGGTGTTCTCTGCAAACAGGCAGGGATTAAGTTGAACAGGATCAACCCGCTGGTGCCTGATGTAATGGTTGACCCGAATAATCCAATAAATCAGGTGAATCCTGATATAAAAACATGGGAGTTGGCGTTCGACGCTAATTATCAGCAGATAGGTGATTTCATAAGTTTACTTGAAAAAAACCAGTATTTCTGGGGTATAAACAGGTTGGTTATTGAAAGCGGGAAAGAAAATAAAAAGCATGGTGTTGTACTGAATGCGTTTACAATAATGTTGTCAACGAATGCTGCTGCAAACGCCGATGTAGTGAATAGCGTTGATTTGAGTAATGTTAATACTTTACGGGAAGTTATTAGTAAAACAAAAGATACTATTGTAAAAAGACAAAGTGAGCAGGTACAAAAATTTTATGCGGTTAAAGATCCGCTGTATTTTGCTAATACAATTTATGCGGTTGCGTCACAGCAAAGGAAGCAACAGCAGAAATCAAGCCCGCAGAAGCCTAGTTTGTCGTTACAGGGTATTATCTGGGATCCCGTGAAACCATTGGCTGTAGTGAATGATGTAACATTAAAAGAAGGCGATATGGTTAAGGGTGTGAAGATTCATAAAATACTTGATAAGGCAATATTGTGTGAGTGGGATGGAGAAGTGTTTGAGATAGAACTTAAATAAGGAGAAACTAACCGTGAAAAAAGCGTTAGCTGTATTATTAGGGATAATGATGTGCTTACCTATGAGTTATGCGGCTGAAGAAAAAATTACGCTGGGGTTTAATTCATCAGTAATGCTCGGAACTGTGCTTGATGTATTAAGTGCAAAAGGTAACCGAAAGTTTATTACCGATGCGCAGCTTTCAAGAAAAGAAGTTATTATTAACCTAAAGAATGTCACTATAGACGAGGCGCTTGACGCGCTGCTTGATATTTATGATTTGTATTATGTTAAACAGCCTAGCACAGATATTTATATTATTAAAAGTAAGGCGGAGGGAACTGTAACAACGGTATCACAAACCTTTTTCCTGAATTACGCATCGGCAAAGGATTTGGTTGCTGTATTAACGCCAAAACTTACCCGCGGAGGAACTATGAGCGCGGATGAGCGGACAAACTGTCTTATCGTTAACGATATGTCGGATAATATTGATAAGATAGGCGCGTTATTAAAAATGGTTGATATCCCGACTATGCAGGTGTTGCTGGAAGCAAAAATTGTTGATGTAAAAACCGATACTGCAATGAAATGGGGTATTGATATTTCCAATCTTTACCGCATGGGTACTTTTGTGCAGAATCCGTTGGAGTTTGAACGGAGGAAGATTTTGAGCGGGTTAGGGCAGAACTACGACCTCCTGCCTGCTGCTATCACTCCGGATGGGACTTATCAGCAGACATTTACACCGGGGTTGTCCGCAAGCGCGAAGTTTAAGTTCAATATTATACAGGATGGATACAACGTTGATGCGTTGATCGAAGCGATGAAGATGAATGGCGGGGCGAATGTGTTGAGTAACCCGAAACTGCTGGTTTTAAACAACGAAGAAGCGACGATACATATTGTGGATGAAGTGCCCTATGAAGAAAAAACTCAGACTGAAGACGGGAAAACAATGGTTTCCACGCAGTTTAAGGAAATAGGAATAAAGTTGCGTGTGAAACCGCAGATAAACCGGGATGGTACAATAGTATTGAATGTTACACCTGAACAAAGTTTTCGTACCGGCGAGTCACTGGGAAATGTGCCAATCATTAATACCAGCAAGGTAGCAACAACGTTTATGCTGAAGAACCGTGAGACCGCGGTTATCGGCGGATTGATACGAGTGACAGAGTCAAAGACTCAGTATAAAGTGCCGTTGCTGGGCGATATTCCGTATATCGGGTATCTTTTTCAAAAATATAGTAAGGAAACCGGGCGGACGGAATTAACAATATTTATTACTGCCAACATAGTTGAGCAGTAATAAGGTGAGAGTAGTGTTCATGAACAAAGTAAAGTATTTTATTGTTTTTATATCATTCATAGTTACTGTTTTTTCGGGTATAAACATTCACGCGGAACCCGGTGATCAAACACTTAAACAGGCAGTGGAGTTTATTGCTAAGAGTAAATCGGAAGAAGGGTTGCGTGAGCTTGATAAAATCATTTCTTCACCGGCGGTTGGGATGGAACTGAAAATCAAAGCGTATTTTTTAAAAGCTATGATGTTTGTAGACAGTGGAAAGAGAGATGCTGCTCAGGTGGTGTTGAGAAGTATGCTTAATTCCGGGCTCGGATATAATTACGATATGAAAAAATTACCGTTACAAGCTTGGAAGAATGCGAAGTTAGCGGAGTTATATGAAAAAACGAGGAAAGAGTTTGTTAAACGGGATAGTAAGCTCAGTGGACGAGCACTGGAAGATTTTAAGGATGCAAAAAAGGCGTATAGAAACCGGGATTATGAAAAAGCTAACCAGTTACTGGAAGCGTGTATGAGCGCGTGCCCGCAAAATAGTGATGTCGAAGGGTTAAAGTTGAAAATAGATGAGATACAGAAGAAACGGGAAGAAGTATTGATGGTACTGCCGGATGAGTTTTGTAAACGCGCATTAGCGTTTCTTTCCCGGGGAAATTTATTGGAAGCGTTATACGAAGCAAAACGCGCGTTAGTGATCAATCCGGAGCATCAGGAAGCAGAGGATGTTTATAAGGAAATCAATTCGCAGTTGAAGAGGTTTATCGACGAAAGTATTGAAGATGACGGTGATAAAGCAGAGTTCGAAAAAGCTGTGAAGTATTATCTCGAAGATGATATTGTCGTAGCAACTAAGATTTTTCGTAAACTCCAGTCCCGTGTCCCTAGCGTTTCTTTATACATAGATCTTGCAAACTATCATGCCATGGACAAAACTAATAAAAACCGCGCAGAGAAGTATTATAGAACAGCAGTTAGGGATATGGAACGGGGTGATTACCGTAAAGCCAGGGAAAATTTGTCAATAACACTGGGGTTGGATAAAACTATGGTTGATGCAAGGTGTATGTTGGCCGAAGTTGAGGTCATAATGGGTATAAGCAGTGTCGAAATAAAGGATTAGCGTCTCCTCCTTCTTTTGTTTATCTTATTGTCTTTTACTTGTATTTTTATTTATAATATAAGTATATTGGTCCTTAAAAATGTATGAATTGGGTAAAATATGCCCAGGGGCCTGCAATTGTTATTGGATCATGCCCGTAGTTGTTGTGTTAAACGGGATGTGTTGTGTTGTCGATACATAGGTATTATTTTGGTTCTTTATAGTATAAAGGCAGGGATAGGAGTGTTGTAGAAAGGGAAAAATATGCGTAAACCGTTAATTGCCGGAAATTGGAAGATGTACAAAACAGTGAGTGAAGCAGCAGCTATGCTCAATGATTTTAAAGCAAAAGTTGCGGATGTTAAAGATGCCGAGATCGTTATCTGCCCGGTCTATACGTCGTTAGTGGAAGCCGTAAAGGTCACCAAGGGAAGTAATGTTATGATCGGCGCACAGGATGTTTACTGGGAAAAAGAAGGTGCGTTTACCGGTCAAGTGTCACCTCAGATGATAAAGGATGTAGGGTGTACCCACACGCTTATAGGTCATTCTGAACGGCGGCAGTATTTTGGTGAAACTAATGAAACTGTAAATAAAAAGGTTAAGGCTGCGCTTGCTTCGGGATTGATACCTATAATGTGTGTCGGTGAAACATTGGCGGAACGCGAGAAAGGTAATACTTTCAACGTTGTGGAATCACATACAGCAGGCGGGCTTGCGGGATTATCTGCGGAAGATGCAAGGAAGCTTGTAATAGCGTATGAACCTGTCTGGGCGATCGGGACTGGGAAAACCGCAACGCCTGCACAAGCTGAGGAAGTTCATAAATTTATCCGCGGTGTACTTGAAAAACTTTATGACAAAAATACTGCTGAAAGTATGCGTATACTCTACGGCGGGTCAGTGAAACCTGAAAATATTGGTGATCTTATGTCACAAGCGAATATTGACGGCGGCCTTGTCGGAGGAGCGAGTTTGAAAGCGGATTCGTTTGCGCAAATCGTGAAGTTTAAAATATAGTATTTTTTTTGGAAAGACGCAGAGAGGTTTTTATGGTGAATGAAAAAAGATTGATTTTAGCTAATATTTCGAACCGCCACATGCATCTGTCACAACAGGATCTTGAAATTTTGTTTGGTAAAGGAGCGGTGTTGACAAATATTCGTGACCTCGTTCAGCCGGGACAGTTCGCAGCTAAGGAAAAGGTTAATTTAGTAGGGTCAAAACGTGAACTTAAGGATGTACGCGTTGTTGGCCCGGTACGATCAAAAACACAGGTGGAAATATCAAAGACCGAAGCTATTTCTATTGGTGTAAACCCACCGGTACGTGAATCAGGAGATCTTAATGGGTCGGCTAAGATAAAACTTGTCGGGCCAAAGGGTGAGGTTGTGATCAATGAAGGATGTGTTATAGCGAAAAGGCATGTGCATTTTACCCCGGTGGATGCTGAGAAATTTGGGATTAAGGATAAACAGCTGGTTTGGGTGAAAGCCGGGATTGGTACCGGAAGGGAGACAATCTTTGCTGATGTAGTATGCCGTGTACGTTCAGATATGGCACTTGAGTGCCATATAGATACCGATGAGGCTAATGGCTGCGGGTTGGTTAACGGAGATAAGGTTGAGCTTATCACAAAACTTGAATGCAAGGAATAACGGGTACTAATGAGGAAATGAAGATTGTTATTGGTACTGATCATCGCGGGGTGGCGGTAAAAAATGAGTTACGGAAGTACTTAAGCACAAAAGGTTTTGATGTTACCGACGCGGGGACGAATAGCGTGGAATCATGTGACTACCCTGACTACGCGTTTGTCGTAGCGGAACATGTATCAAAAAAACTTGCTGACCGCGGAGTACTTGTTTGTGGGTCAGGTATAGGGATGAGTATCGCTGCAAATAAGGTTGATGGTATACGTGCGGCATTATGCCTTACTCCACTCGCAGCACAGAGGTCGGTAGAGCATAATAATGCTAATGTTTTGGTTGTATCCGCGGATTTTACGTCAATTGAAGATATGAAAAAAATTGTTGATACATGGTTCACTGCAGGTTTTACCGGTGGGAGGCATGAGAGGCGGATTAATAAAATTGCAGAGTATGAACAGCAAAGGTGTAAGAAATTAAAATAAATATTTTATGGAGTGTATGTTTAAAATGAAAAAAAATGTCAGGATCGTATTACTCTCAATTTTTGTGTTAACATTTCCCGGGCAGTATTGCGCGGGCGTAGATGTTGATACGCCTGAACTTGTGCAGGCTGCAGTTGGGTATGCAAATACCGGGCAGTATGCTAAAGCTATAGAAGAGTTTAAGAAAGTTGTGGAAAAAGACCCTGGAAATTTTCAGGCAACACTGGGATTAGGGATTGTTTATACCCATACCGGTGAGTATGCGCTAGCACAAAAGTTTTTGGAGTTGGCAGTGGCAGCACAGGTGGAATCATTAGCGGCAAGGTATTCTCTGGCGTTGGTATACGACAAAAACGGTAACTGGCAGCAGGCAGCAGAACAGTGGTTAAAAGTTGCCGGATTGACAAAGGATAAGAAAACACGGGAACTTGCGGAAAAGCATTATAACCAGGCTAAGTTTGAAGCTGAACAAACGAAGCCCGGGCAGAAATAGTTTTACGGTATATTAAATGAAAAAAATACTAGTCATTTTTTGTTTTATCGCGGTTACATTCCAGTTTTCCTGTACCGGGCAGTATACAATGGGGATACGGCAGGATTATAATTTTAATGGGATAAAGTCGGTTGGAATTACAGAATTTACACCGTCAGGTAGTGTGTCTTCATCCGGTAAAATTGTGCAGGATGCGTTTG
Source organism: Elusimicrobiota bacterium (assembly GCA_041658405.1). NCBI lineage: Bacteria > Pseudomonadati > Elusimicrobiota > Elusimicrobiota bacterium. The sequence goes on along the minus strand of JBBAAG010000009.1, from coordinate 30,270 downwards.
TACGGTACCTGTTGAGCAAAGGCGTGGATGTTAAAATTGTTAACACAAAAACAGGGGATGAACTTACTAATGCGCGGCTTGCAGGGGTTACTGTGTTGATCACCGGCAGTGTTATTGAGTTTCAGCCGGACCGCAAGTATCTCGTGTATCTAGGGGAAGATAATAGTCCTAATACCCAAAAAGTTGTGCATGTATCGTCGCAGCTGACTGAGATTCCAGGATCGAATATTTATGGCCGCGGGCCGGCGTTCGGGGTGGAAGGAAAAAGTGAGATCTTGGTCTCCAACGCTACCGTAGGTGTGTCGGCGAATATGATCGATACTCAGACCGGTAGTGTTATATGGTCAAATAATTATGTGTATGAAGGACTTGACCTGCAAGGAACACTTGATGGTTTAGTGCGGTACCTTATGCGCACATTAAAGAGTTTTTGGCCATCAGTGGCATAAATAATATTTTATTAAACGTTTGTTTAAGGAGTATATAGAACGGATGAGTAACGCGGATCTTGCCAGAATGATAGACCACACGGTTTTAAAAGCCGATGCTACGGAAGATGATATCGCGAAATTGTGTGAGGAAGCAAAAAAATATGGTTTTTTTAGTGTATGCGTTAACCCGTCAAATATATCCGCGGCGAAAAGGTTCTTGCACGGGTCACAAGTGAAGGTTTGTACTGTCATCGGGTTTCCTTTAGGTGCAACAACTACAAAAGCTAAAGTGGAAGAAACAAGAGACGCGGTTTCTTTAGGCGTTAATGAGGTGGATATGGTAATGAATATAGGCGCGATGAAATCGCGGAAGTATGCTTATGTACTTGAAGATATCCGCGCGGTAAAAGAAACAGCGGGGGAGTTGGTCCTGAAAGTTATTCTTGAAACGTGTTATCTCACAGATGATGAAAAGGTTTATGCGTGCAAGTTAGCAAAAGAAGCAGGTGCGGATTTTGTTAAAAACTCCACAGGGTTTGGTACCAGCGGTGTGTCTGAGAAAGATATTAAACTAATGCGTAAAACTGTGGGAGAAGAGATGGGCGTAAAAGCATCAGGCGGAGTGAAGACCCGTGAGATTGCAATGATAATGGTTGCCGCCGGTGCAACACGGATCGGTACGTCATCAGGAGTTACTATTGTCTCAGCAGATTAATCTAAGCACAGGAGCTGAATATTAAAGAATGTTAACCCGTTGGAGGTTAGTCAAAGCGCCTACGGCGCGGGATGCTCAAAGGTACAAACTTCAGTTAAACGCTGATGATTTGGAACTATTGAGCATTATCCGTAAACTTCCGGGAAGTTGCGGGAGGCCGTTCCCGTGTAAAGACGAGGGGTTTAATTGGGAATTTCATATCTACAGTGTTGACGAAGAAACAAGGAAAAGTGTTGAAAAAATTTTGGAATCCATCGCAGGGCCGCAGTATTCTGCTGCTGCACAACAGCCTCCTGCACCTCCTTTTACAGCAGTGCCTGCAACAACAATTAATGTTGATATAAAGAATAGAGAAGAAAAGCATACTATTGAAGTAAATATTCCGCCAGCATCACGGCCGGCGGTATCTAATATTATTACTCAGGTTGATCCCAAGGTAGTGGAAGAGTTAAAAGTAATAAAAAATAAGCATACCGAGTTTACGAAAGAACTTACTCAGCGGCAAAAAGAAATTGATGAGCTTAAACAAAAATTATCGGAAAAAGATGATGTCCTTATTAAACAAGTAAAGTCGGAAAAAGAAAATATTGACAGCCAGAGCGTAGAGCAAAAACAAAAACTTGAACAGGAACGTGAACAGTTAAGGACAAATATCAGCCAACAGGAAGATGAACTTCACGGGTTGAAGAAGTTGTTGGAAGAAAAAATGGTTGCGCTTGAGCAGGATAAGAAAAACCAAGAAGAAATGATGGCAAAGATCAAGCAGGAACGCGACCGTACAATGGCGGAGCTTAAGGATGAATACCAGGCGCAGGTACAGAAGCTGATGGCTGAAAAACAGCAGGTTGAAACACAAGCACGAGCACAGGTACAGGCGCAGATACAACAGTTACAGACACAACAGCAGCAGTTGGAACATGCACAGGCACAGGCGCAGGTGGATGCTGCGCGGGTACAGATACGGCAGGCGCAACAACAACAGCAGCAATTACAGCAACAAAAGTTGAAGCCAAAAACAACATCTACAACACCGTTACCCCAGGACGATGACCCGTTTTGGTCGTTACAGTTAAACCAGAGATATACATTTGATGAATTTATTGTCGGGCCGAATAACCGGTTTACCCATGCCGCTGGGATGGCAGTTGCGGAAAATCCCGGGAAAATATATAACCCTCTGTTCATTTATGGCGGGGTGGGATTAGGTAAGACGCATTTAATGCAGGCAATAGCGCATTACGTAAAAAAACGGATCCCTGAAACACGGATAATGTATGTTACTACCGAAAAATTTACCGGTGAAGTGATTGAGGCGATCCGGCGGGGAAAATTGCAGGAGTTTCGCGACCATTACCGTATGCTTGACTTGTTACTTGTCGACGATGTACAGTTTCTCGCAACATCTGAGTCAACACAGGAAGAGTTTTTCCATACCTTCAATATCCTGTATGAGAACGGAAAACAAATTGTTCTGACGTCCGACCGGCCACCTAAGATGCTGCAGTCGCTTGAAGACCGTATACGTTCACGGTTTGAATGGGGCCTGATTGCAGATATTAAATCACCTAACCTTGAAACCCGGGTGGCAATACTAAAGAAAAAAGGTGAGTCTGAGAACTTGAATTTGGAAGATAATATCTTGTTGTATATAGCAAGTAAGTTGAAGTCAAATATCCGCGAGCTTGAAGGATGTTTAAAACGTATCAGCGCGTATGCTACGCTTACGGGGCAGGAAGTAAATATGGAACTTGTAAAAAGCGTGGTTAAGGATTTAATACCAGATGATGAAGAAGAACTTATGTTGAAACAACAGGCCGGGCATACACCTCTGCCACAATATCCTCCTCAAAGCGTACAAGTGCCCCGGCAAGTGACACCGATTCCGCAGGTGTATAATATCCCACAGGCTCCTCAAGGACAGGGAGTGGTATCAATCGCGCCTGAACTTAGGCAGCAACAACCGCCGCTGCCGCCACAACAACAGCCCGTAGCGCAACCGCCGCAAGTACCGACGAGTGTTCAGCATGTAGTTGCGCCGGGAATACCATATAATTTAACGCCTGGGCAGCCGCAACCTGTCCCGCAACAACAAGTACCGCCGCCGCCACCGCCACCACCGGTAAAACCTATCCCGCAGATGAAGCCTATGCCTATGATGACGCAGCAGCCTCAACAAGCTTCACGTTCCAGCGGAGTGAGTAATGTCGTGGAAGTTGCGTATTTTTATCCCGAAAAAAAGGAAAAGGAATATGAAACCGTTCGTAATAAATTTAGCGATGTAATTAAAAAGCATAAACTGAAACTTGCGTTAGAATGCATATTTGAACGCGCGTATCCTGTGGTTGGAAAGATAAACTATGCGTTCTTTATTGAGTTATGCAAAACAAATAAGGTGAAAGTAGCTATCGTGCTTGGCCCGCCGCCGGATGTTGAGATGAATGTTACCGATTTCTCAAATTTGCTTGCTGCAATGATGGAAGATGAAGGGATATCACTGCAGTTTATGCCGTTTAACGAACTGGGGAAAGAATATAAGTATTTAAACCTTGCGCTGGATATTACATTGATTAAGCATCGTGAGTTAACCAAATGAAGCACCGCCAGGTACTTTTCTGGAAACTGTTAGTACTGACTATTATACCGTTGATTCTTGTTGATGGTATTGTGATTACAGTATTTTCAAACTTTTTTTATCGAAGGTTTGAAGCAGAAATTAACGCACGGTTGATTGACAAAGGAAATTCAGTTGTTGTGCAGGTGCTGCCATTATTAAAAAAAATCAACTCTGCAAGTAATAATGCTGGTTCTGTTAAGGAACGTGAGATTCTTGTTGATATATTAACTCAGCTTGCTCCGCCGGATACGGTATGCGAGCTCAAGGTATTTGATATAAATAATAGATTGGTTGCTGATAAGATTAATCATCAGCAACATGCTGCCCGCGAGTTTAGTTTTACTTTCCCGGTTAATGATTCCGGTACGGTTGTTGGTAATGTGCTGATGAGGTTGAAGCTTGAGAAGTTCTATCATGACCTTTTTGTTATTCAGATGCAATTAATGCTGTTTCTCTCAGCTATTGCACTCATAATTCTTGCAGTCATAATGTTTATTGTTCTTAAATTCAGTATATCGGATACTGTTATCCAGGCGGCAGAAGATATCGATGCGTACCTCAAAGGAGATGGTCAGCGTAGAATAAAGAAATATTCGGGCGATGAAATCGGATATTTAATGCAGAACGTGAATGGAATACTTGATTATTCCACTGAAACAAGGAATACGATTGAGACACTTATGCGGGGGATGAGGGTACTGACTTCAAAACTTGATATTGAAGAGATATTTTCAAGAATGGTGGAACTTATATGTCAGCGCTATGACAATGTTTCCTGTGCTGTGTTTACTGCTTCGGTTGATGGGCGGGTGAGGGTAAGGAAATCCGTAAATTTATCACCTGATTTTGTTGATAACTACAAGGTTGGGGTTGATGAAGGGCGCATAGGCGCTGCGCTTGACAAAATGGCGGTTGAAAAGGTGGATAACGTTGCAGAAGACAAGAATGAAGTACTCTATGATGTACTAATAAAAGAAGGTATTGGTTCATATGTATATTTACCGATAATAGTTATGGGTCAATCGTTTGGCCTGGTGGCTATATATTCCCGTAAAAAAGAGGGTTTCACAAAAGAAATGGTGAACGAAATGACGGTTTTGGTTGAGTATTTAAATGAAGCGCTGCGCAGTGCTAAGTTGTATGAACAGGCGCAGGAGGCTAATAATAAATTACAGACCGAAGTTTCAGTCACAACTAAAGAGTTATCCCAAACAAATTATCGGCTTGTTCAGCGCGTACGGCAGTTACACACTCTATACGACCTTGCAATTAATACATCGGCTATACTAGACCTGCCGACAATGATGGATACTATTGTAAAAAAGATTAAAGAATTGCTGAATGTGGAAACTGTAGGGATTTTACTTTTGGATCAGGAAAAAGAAAAGTTGGAACTTCAAAAGTCGGGGTTTAACCTGACTGATGATCAGGTAAGCCGCGTTATGGTGAATCTAAAAACCCAGGCGTCAACGGTATCTTCTGCGATATTTTCTTCCGGCCAGTCATTTATGAGTAATGATCCGGTAAAGGATAATATTCAGTTTTCTGAGTATGAAAATATTATAAAAATAGAATCCGTTATTCTTTCAGCTTTATCGGTGAATAATCAGCCGTTAGGGTTGTTGGTTGTTGCAAACAAATTGATGGATAAGTTTAATCAGGAAGACATGAGGTTGCTGTCAATCCTTATATCCTGGATGGCGGAGATGATACAGAATGTAAGATTGTATGCGGAGCTGCAACAGAGGCTCCATGACCTCAATGTCATGCATGAACTTTCCGCGTCTATTGAGTCTGACCCTGTGCTGTCGGAAACTTTAGGGAAGATATTGGGGATAATCTCACGTTCGTTTGAAGGGGATAACTGCGCAATATTGTTGTTAAACAATAAAACCGGTGAGCTTGAACTCCAGGGGAGTGGGGCAAATATAAAAGAAGGTACGGATGCCAGGAGTTTTTCTGCTGAGGTTTTCAGGACAGGGAAAGCGGTGGTTGAAAATAATGCGCAGGTATCTTCGAAAAGTCACGGGTATCAGCTGAATGAAAACGTTAATGCGTTAATGATTTTTCCGTTGGCAGTGGAAGCTCATAATATAGGTGTTTTGCAGATAACGTCCGGTAAAACAGGACGGTTCGGGCGTGATATGGTAAAACTGGGAAAGCACTTGGCGGATCAGGCGGCGGTGATCATAGAAAACGCGAGGTTGTACGGGCGATTGCAGGATATGAATAAAGATCTGGAACGGTTGAATAAGGTAAAGAACGAGTTTATCTCTATCGTAAGCCATGAACTGCGTACCCCGTTGACCGCGTTAAAAGGTTTTGTCGGTGTGTTGTTGGAAGAGGAGGCCGGGGAGATTAATGACCAGCAACGTAAGTTTTTGATGATTGTAGAAAATTCTATTGAACGCTTGAGCTTGTTAATAAATGACCTCTTGGATATTTCACGGATAGAAACCGGGCAGTTAAAAATGGTGTTAAGCAGTATTGATTTGTATGAAGTGGTTGATAGCGCGGTTGAAAACTTTTCTACACAGGTTAAAGATAAGGAACTTGTGTTAAAATCCGAAGTAATGAAAGGTATATTTGTTTTTGGCGACCGCCTGCGGCTTGGGCAGGTAGTGGATAATTTGATTAATAATGCCATAAAATTTACACCGCGGGGAGGGTTGATTACTGTTAAGACTGAACCTCGGGGAAGTTATGTGTGTGTGATAATAAAGGATACAGGTATAGGTATTCCAGTTGAAGAAAAGGATAAAGTGTTTGATAAGTTTTATCAGGTGGATAGTTCGTACAGCCGTCAAATCGGAGGTACAGGATTAGGTTTAGCTATTGCTAAGTCTATCGTTGAACTGCATGGCGGAAAAATTTGGGTGGAATCCGAACCGGAGCACGGTGCGGAATTTAAGTTTATGCTGAAGCTATCAGAATCTAAGAGCCCTGCATCTAAAAAGGAAGGCCGTACAGTTGAAAAAGTTGTATAATCATATTGTACTTTGACAAAAATAATATGCCCCCATCGACTAGTGGCCTAGGTCACCAGGCTCTCAATCTGGTAACACGGGTTCGAATCCCGTTGGGGGCAGATACTTACAGGTTTGAGACAGTAATAATTATTAACAAAAAAAACAGGGTTTAAGCACTAAGGATGAGGTTATGTATATGCGGACAATAAATACAGGAAAAGTAGCAGCTGCGGTTGAGCGGTTGTATGGCGAGTGTAACCGTGGTATCGGCAAAAAAATTTATGAATTACTCAAGCGTGCTGCTTTAACTGAAAAAGGTAAACTGCAGAAGTATATTTATTCTTTGATGCTTGAAAATATTAGTATCGCAAAAAAAGATGGCGTGCCGTTATGCCAGGATACCGGATTTCCTGTAGTGTTCATTGATTTAGGGCAGGGGGTACGCCTTACCGGCGGTAGTATTCAGGCTGCGGTAAATACCGGCCTTGCGCGTGCTGTAAAAAAGTATTCGCTCCGAGAATCAGTGATTAATGATCCTGTGGTACGGAATCCTCTCGAAAAAGTTAAGGATTGGGGCGCAGTACATATTGAGATCGTTCCCGGGAATAAAGTAAAAATAGCTTTACTGGTTAAAGGCGCGGGGAGTGAGAATAAAAGTGTTGCGTGTATGTTAACCCCCGGAGGTAATATAAAAGAAAAAGTCGGGAAGTATGTAGTTGACGCTGTGCGTTTCGCTGGGAGTAGTGCATGCCCGCCGGTAGTGGTGGGTGTTGGGCTTGGAGGGTGTTTGGATACCGCGGCGGTACTGTCGAAAAAAGCGTTGTTGCGTAAAGTAGGAAGCAAGAACAGTAAAAGTGTTTATGCAATAATGGAAAAAAATATTATCCGGGAGATTAATAAATCAGGTATCGGTGTACACGGGTTCGGTGGGAAAGTTACGGCATTAGCGGTATTTATTGAACAAAAGCCGTGTCATATCGCGTCCTTACCCGTGGCGGTGAGTATTAACTGTTACCTCCATCGTACGGGCGAGGTGGTGTTATGATCACTCCGCGGAAAGTTGGGTTGCCGCTAAATAAAGACGTTATCCGGGGATTAAAAGCCGGAGAGGTTGTTGAACTTTACGGTACAGTGTATACCGCCAGGGATGCTGCACACAAGAAGTTGGTTGATACATTAAAGAATGGTGGCCGTATACCTTTGAAACTTAAAGGCGCGGTGTTATATTACTGCGGCCCCACCCCTGCGCTAAAAGGTAAACTTATAGGTTCCTGCGGGCCGACTACCAGCGGGAGAATGGATGAGTATACTCCGTTATTGTTATCCCGCGGGATAGCCGCGGTTATCGGGAAAGGACGGCGTTCTGATAAAACAAAAAGCGCGTTTAAAAAATATGGTGCGGTGTATTTTATCGCGGTTGGTGGTTGCGGGGCGTTGTATTCCAGGTGCATAAAGAAATGCCGTGTTGTTGCGTATCCGGAACTGGGGACTGAAGCTGTACGCGAGTTGGTTATAGAAAAGTTTCCCGTAGTTGTGGGGATAACACCCGGGCGAAGGGATATTACCGATAAATGAATAGCTTAAGTAAAGTTGTTGCAATTGATGTAGGTAATACAAAAACCGCGTTTGCTGAATTTCGTGGAAAGAAAGTTGTTAATAAATATGTGATACTTAACCAAGAACTCCGGACGAATAAAGGTATTGCGCGTTTACAGAAAATATTGGGTGAAATGAAACCAAAACCAGCGACAGTCTTTGTTTCAAGCGTAGTTCCGGGATTGACTAAAATAATTAAAAACGTGTGTTCACGTACAACAGATATTAAGTTGCGTATTCTTAATGTGAACTCTGTAACAACTGTTTTACCGGTGAGATACAAAAACTCGGATAAACTCGGGATTGACCGTTTGATGGGTGCTGTTGCGGGTAAGGTGTTATACGGTGCGCCATGTATTGTTATTGATGCTGGGACGGCGTTAACATTTAACATTGTTGATAGTACAGGACGGTTTATCGGCGGGTATATTTTACCCGGGATGCAGACCGCTGCGGGTGCGTTGCCTAAGAGTACAGCACAGTTGCCTACGGTTGAGCTGAAAAAATTTGGGGTGGGTCATAAAATAAGGATAGGATCATCAACAAAAGAGTGTATTGGATTTGGGATAATCTATGGGTATCGCGCGTTAGTTGACGGTTTAGTGCAAAAACTTAGGAAGCGATACGGGAAAAACATAAAAGTTGTGCTTACCGGTACTGCGGGTAAATTGTTCAGGTTTGTAGGTAATAGCGTTTATGATCCGATACTGGTGTTAAAGGGTATAGGTTTTGTAGGTATCAAGATAGAGTGTCAAAATGTAATAAGGTGAGTGTTGACACATAAGCAGCGATATTGATAAACTATTTATAATATAGTAAATAACAACAAAGTGTCTGGGAGGTTTGTTCTAATGCCAAAAAAAATTGTTGCTGTAACTGATAATAAAAGTGTTATACAGAATATTCAAAAGTCTTTACACGGAAAAGATATTGCGTTGATTGAAGCTACCAGCGGCGAGATGGGTGCAAGTTTTGCGTTTACCGAATCGCCGGATCTTATTATTGCAGATAATGATCTTAAAGATTTGCCTGGTGTGAAGTATGTACAGCGTGTAAAAGCGGATGCCAATATCGCAACCGTACCCATAATTATTATTCTTAGTAAACCTGACCCGGCGGTACAGGAAATGATTAAACTCGGGGTGACTGAGTTTTTGGTTAACCCGTTTGAAAAAAATGATTTAATTGACGCAATCGACCGTACTATCGGTACTCTGGCGAAGTCAGATGAGGGAACGATTAATATTGAACCTCAGAAAGCGGCGGGGTTTAGTTCTGATGCAACGGTTGTTATAAAACCGGGGATGATTAACAAGAAACCGGTTACGGATACTGTCGAAACACCGCCGTCTGTAAAATCGGCAGATAAAATGCCAATACCGTCGAGTGACGGAAAAACTATGAAGTTATCAGATACATTGTCGGGGTTTACCCCGCCTTCAGTAGGTGCAACGCCGCCACCAGCTGCATCAAAGGGGTTTGGTACAGCAGTTCCAGAGAGTGGTGCTACGGTGGTTTTATCCGCAAAAGAGTTGTTAACGCAGATGAACTCTGCAAAAAAAGACGGGATCGGGATGGGTGATACACAAGCTACTCCGCCTCATGCACAGCCTGAGAAGTCTGCCTGGGGTTCATCATCGCCTACTTTGAAATCAGTTTTTGGTGTTTCTACCCCGCAACCTACAGCAGCAGTGAAAACTTCAATTTTTGATACTGCGCCGGCACAAGTGCCGCCAACTGTAAAATCGCCGGAGGCTAAGGAAGTAACACCTACACATAAACAGGTAAACTCAGTGTTTGATATTGGTACGATAAAAGCTACAGAGCCAGCTGCAGAAACATCGGTACCGGCGGCACCAAAGATTGAAATTGAGCATACCGCGTTTAAGCCCGCTGCGAAATCAGTGTTTGATACGCCGGCAAAAGCGGAAGGGTTGGAGGTGTTCAGTACACCCAAGAAACAAATATTTAATCTCGGTGAGGATATGAAGGTTGATATCGAACATACGTCGTTATCACCGGAAAAATCTGAAGAAAAACCTGCTGTCGAAACCAGTAAACCGTCAGGATTTACTTTTGGTGTAGAACCCGAGCCTACACCCGTGCAAGAGGCTGAGAAAGCGGTAGAATCGTCATTAAATCCCGCACCGTTAGAACAAGCGCAGGCACAGATACAGGAAAATATTGAGACTCAGGTTAATGAACTTCAGCCGGTAATTTCTGAACCCGCCGTAGAGTTTCCCGGTTTGAATATAGATGTGCAATCGTTTGCTGCTGGTGATAAGGAACAAAAGAATGAAGAAGAAGCCGGGGAAGAACTTTCACAGCCAAAATGTTTTTATGTAAAGTTTAATTCCAGCAAAAATATGTTTGCTTTGATGAAGGGTTTACTGGAAAATATGAGAGAAGAAGAACTTGATAATGTTTTAAAAGCGCTGGTTACTGATAAAAAACCTATATTATTATTATTTGAAGCGTCTTCTTCTGTCCTGGGAGGAGGAACGTCGGGGTTGCGCAGTGCAGTAAAAGCTGTTTTTGGCGACGATGCGCCGATAGTGATTGTGAAAAAAGAAAACGCAGGGATTTTGCCTAAGCTTACTGATACTACCGGTGTTAAAGTAGTTGAACTTAACGCTGTAGTAAAGAAATAGTATTTCAAAAAATTGTTCTTGACAGGTTACGTATCATTTACTAAAATTTAGCACTCTAGACATAAGAGTGCTAAATTATTTGAAACTGTTTTGAGTTTAATGCATCTATAGTAGTTGAAAAAACCATAACAAATTGTGGTTTAAGGTTTAAGGGGAGGAGGAAGGAAGTAAGGTATGAAAATGAAACCGCTAGGTGATCGTGTAATTGTAGAACCGATGGAGGAGAAGGAAGAAAAGAAAGGGAATATTATTATTCCCGATACAGCAAAGGAAAAGCCGCAGCGCGGGAAAATCGTAGCTACAGGCCCGGGTAAACGTACAGAAGACGGTAAGTTGTTACCGATGGATGTCGTTGATGGCGATGAAATCCTGTACGGCAAATATTCAGGTACTGAAATTAAGCTTGATGGTAAAGAATACCTTATCATGCACCAGGAAGATATTCTTGGCGTAATGGAAAAAGGTAAGTAAGAGTAAATAAATAATTATTAGAATAGGGAGGGGTTAGCAGAAATGGCAAAACAATTGAAATTTGCGGATGACGCAATGAAATCGCTTAAACGCGGCGTGGACCAGTTGGCGAACGCTGTGAAAGTAACGCTTGGCCCGCGCGGGCGGTATGTGGTATTGGATAAGAAATTTGGCTCGCCGACAGTTACAAACGACGGCGTAACCATCGCGAAAGATATTGAGCTCGAAGAACCGTTTGAAAACATGGGTGCGGAACTCGTGAAAGAAGTAGCCTCGAAGACTAACGATATCGCCGGTGACGGGACAACCACCGCAACGGTGTTAGCTCAGATATTTATTGCCGAAGGTATGCGCAATATTACTGCCGGAGCGAATCCTGTGCATATAAAACGCGGGATTGATAAGGCTGTGGAAGCAGTAGTAGCAGAAATTAAGGCAAAAGCGAAACCTGTAAAATCGGATAAAGACGAGATCGCGCAAATCGCGTCAATCTCAGCGAATGATAAGGAAATCGGGAAACTTTTAGCGGATGCAATTTCTAAAGTCGGGAAAGACGGGGTTATTACGGTAGAAGAAGGTAAGACTGCTGAGACTATGGTGGATATAGTTGAAGGTATGCAGTTTGACCGCGGATACTTATCTCCGTACTTCATAACAAACGGAGAGACTATGGTAGCGGAACTCGAAGATCCGTATATTATTATCACTGACAAAAAAATCAGTGCAATGAACGATATGCTGCCGTTGCTTGAGAAAGTTGCGCAGACCGGTAAGATGTTCGTTATTATTGCGGAAGATATTGAGGGAGAAGCGTTAGCAACACTGATCGTTAACAAAATCCGCGGGACATTGAAATGCGCTGCAGTTAAGGCGCCTGGGTTTGGCGACCGCAGAAAAGAAATGTTGCAGGATATCGCGGTGCTTACCGGCGGAACAGTTATTTCTGAAGAAATCGGTGTGAAGCTCGATAAAGTCGGGCTTGATATGCTTGGAACATGTTCCAGCGTGAAGATCGATAAGGAAAACACAACGATCGTTGGCGGTAAAGGTAAGAAAAAAGGGATTGAAGACCGGATCTCACAGATTCGTAAACAAATCGAAGATTCAACATCGGATTATGATAAAGAAAAATTGCAGGAACGGTTAGCGAAACTCGTTGGCGGAGTAGCGGTTATCAAGGTCGGTGCAGCGACAGAGACCGAGATGAAGTCAAAGAAGTATAAAGTTGAAGACGCAATGCATGCTACCCGCGCGGGCTTGGAAGAAGGAATCGTTCCCGGTGGTGGAGTATTGTTGCTCAACTGTCAATCCGCGTTGGATGTACTTAAGGCTGTGGATCATGATGAACAGACCGGGATTAACATTGTCCGCCGTGCGCTTGAAGAGCCTATACGCCAGATCGCGGAAAACGCAGGGCTTGAAGGGTCGGTTGTAGTGAATAAAATACGTACCAGCCCGATAGGGTTCGGCCTTGATGCGGAAACCGGGGAATATGTGGATATGATAAAATCCGGGATCGTGGATCCTGCAAAAGTGGTGCGTACTGCTTTGCAGAACGCGGCGTCAATCTCCGGGTTGTTATTGACAACAGAAGTGTTGATCACTGATATTCCTGAGAAAAAAGATAAGATGCCGGCAATGCCGCCCGATGGCGGCGGGATGTATTAATCCCAGCTGAAGCGTAAAAGTAATAGCGCGTGGGGGAGAGAACGTGTTTTTCTCCTCTACGCGCTTTTTTGTTAGATGTTAGGGGACGCTACTTCAAAAGTTTCAGTTTTTACTGAAAAGCATTAACAAAATTTAGTAAAGCGAGCGCCGGCGATGCTCGCTCCATAATTCCGACGTTGCGTCGGAATTAAAATCCGCTCGCATCACACGTCACTCGCTTTGTTACCTTTTTATTTACCGCATACATTAACAAATAAAATAATAGCTTCCATAATTTATTTGACACCTGTCATAAGATAACATACAATGTTAAACTATGACACACAAATATAAGCCGCGGGATATCGCTAAGGTGTTGGCAGGCGCGCTGGACAACATGCCGGTGGTAGTGCTTACCGGTTTGCGGCAAACCGGGAAAAGCACGTTTTTGTTACACCAAAACGAACTTAAATCCCGTAAATACTACAGTTTTGACGATCTAAACGTGTTGGACGCCGCGCGCCGTAATCCGGAAGAGTTTTTATCGTCACCCCAACCGCTGACAATCGATGAAGCGCAGAAGTTTCCGGAACTTTTGACGTACATCAAACAAAAGGTGGACAAAAACCGCAAACCGGGACAGTTTTTGTTAAGCGGTTCTTCAAACTTTGCGTTACTAAAAAATATTGCGGAAAGCCTGGCAGGGCGGGCTGTGTATTTAACAATGTACCCGTTCTCGCACCGCGAAATTTGCGGGAACGTTAATGCTCCGCCGGTACTCGCACAGTTTTTAGATACCGGCAATTTCCCAAAAAAGGACGTAACAACAATTACCTGGCGGGACGTTATTACCGGCGGGATGCCGACAGTATGTTTGGGCGGTGTAAAGAACCCGGATGTTTGGTTTAAAGGGTATGAACAAACATACGTGGAACGCGACATCCGGTCTTTAAGCCAGGTAGCGGATCTCAGCGCGTTTCGCAACCTTCTGCGGTTGGCTGCGTTCCGTAACACGCAAATACTAAACCAAAGCGAGCTGGCTCGGGACGCTAAGCTTAACGTAATGACAACAATACGGTACGTTTCGTTACTTGAAACTTCGTATCTAATACAGCGGATTCCGCCGTATTTGCGCAACCCGGCTACGCGGCTAATAAAATCGCCAAAGATATATATTACGGACTCCGGGTTAGCAAGTTATTTGACCGGTATGCGGGGGATAGAAAGTTCGCGCCCGTTTTCCGGTGCGTTATGGGAAAGCTATACCGCGCAAAACTTGGCAAGTATTATATCTTCAAATTTACCAAACGCAGAAATTGCGTACTGGAACATCCAGGGACGATATGAAGTGGATTTTATTATAGAAACCGGCGGGCGGACGATTGCTATAGAAGTGAAAAGCGGCAGCCGGTGGCGTACCGAAGACCTTACTGGATTAAAAGCGTATATGAACAATTCACAAAACTGTACTGCCGCGCTCCTGGTATATAACGGAAAAGAAGTGTTGAAGTTGGAAAACAAAATCTGGGCGGTACCAATATCATTGTTACTGAGCTAACCTCAAGTATCACCCCATCTCCTATGCGATTTTCTAATGTGACCAGCTACCACACACTCATAATACGCACATTTGACTTCATAGTGACATAAAACTATAATAGCTATTATCCAGAGAACGGGTACGTGTGTACTTCCGACCAATTTTTGGGGGAATAAACGTTTAATTAAAGGATAAATATGTTATATAAAATCAGCATGCTGTCCAATAACCAGTTTAATTCATATTTGGCACTCCAGGAGGATTATGATTAATAAATATAAAATGAGTATTCTTACAATATTTTGTTTTGTGTTAATAGCATCTAATTTATTTTTAATTTATAAGTGGCGGCAATCAATTCGCTGGATTCCCTACTCTGCTAATAAGAATATTGTGCTAAAAGTTGGGGAACACGGTTATTTGGATTTACCCAAATCTGTAAAAACAAACAAATTAAATTCATTTATTACAGATAGTAAAACAATACAAGTAGAAAAAGATAAAATCACCGCAACTAACCCCGGACATTCTACTATTGTTTTTACAAATACCGAGCCGGTTTATGTGTTTTCAATAGATGTTGAAGCTAATGATCTCTCGAACAGGGATATTAGTATTCAGAAATATAAAGATGAGCAAGAAATACTATCTCAAATACAAGAATTAATAGAAAATGTATTTATAGCAATAAAGTCAAAAGACAGAAACACTGCTTTAAAATACCTTATCAGCGAACGTGAATTCAATATGTTGCCGTATAAAAAAGTATTTTTGTCTTGTGGCTTCAAGAATTATGGAGAATGTTTACTGAAATATGAAGAACATTATAATATTTTATGTAATAAAATGTTGAACTGGTCATTTGAAAATGTGAATCTTGAAAGACAAATTAAACAAAGTATTACTGCGGATAATGATGATTATTATTTAATTATTAGAGATATTTACGCTACTTTTTCAGTAAATGATACCATAAGTAAGATGGATACATTAATTGACATTAAAGCGATAATCGGAATTAAGACAAACGGGAAATATAATTGGAAAATATTGAGATTAAGCTAATCATGAAGCTATGTAGAATTAAAGTAATAAAATATTATTTAACTGTACTAATACTTATATTATCAGGCAATACATACATTCACGCAACTCTATATGCGATATTAAAAACAACTGTTCAAAAGAGTGGTGTTGAGTATTATTCGAACAAGCAAGATGTAGGAATAATAGAAGGAACCAATGTGCGAATAAGAAAAAAACCAAGTATTATAGATTCCGATATAATTGACCACACAAATAAAGGTGATGTGGTTGAAATAATTGACAGGACGGCAGGTAAAGATACGGTAAATAGTACAGAAAACTATTGGTATAAAGTGAAATTAGAAAATCGTAATGAAGGTTGGGTTTTTGGACAGTTTTTAAGGATACAACAATTATCTGAAAATATAACAATACAAGAACAGCTTATTCCACAAACAACACATGATGTAACCCTGAATACAATTAACGGCTTAAAACTAATTATGCAAGCAAACAAAAATGTTTTTGAAACAGACGAGCCTATAGATATTAATCTCACGATAACTAATATGAATAAAGAAATATATCTTAATAAAAATATTAGTCATGGATTGTGTTGCATAACTCTTATTCTATATCCTGGTAAAAAATGTTTTTATCCTTGGGTGAGTAGGGATAAATATGTGTGGCGAATAGAAGATTTTATTAAATTAAATACAAATACTAGCCATATTATTAACTTAACGAGTAATATATTTCAACCGATAAAAATTGGTGAACCAGGAGAGTATCAACTAGTTGGAGGATATACGAATGAAAAATCTAGTTATCAACAAATCAATAATAATGGTATTTTGGAGACTGTAAATCTTAATATTTGGAAGGGCAAAATATATTCAAATATTATTCCAATAAAGGTAATTAAAAAGAAAAAGTAGTTTTACACTGAGTATTGGTGGACGTTGATTTAGTGCATTTATCAAAAGGGACGTTACTGCAACTTAACAATCATCTCCGCGATTTTTTTACGGTAGTCCATTACCACAGAAGGGTCGGTTTTGTTTGCCAACACAGTTTTCACAGCGTCGTCCAACACCTGTTTCGCTTGAACAACCAATTCGGATTTTTGTGACGGTTTTACAGCTTCAAGTTTTTGTATCCGTTCCTTGAGGATGTGCAGATACAAATAATCTTCCAACCCATCCCGCCAGGTTTCCCACCGGCGGCTCGTAACCGGGCTGACGTCGTTTTTATAATCGTCAATGTTATAGATCACCGCAGCGTCTTCCATACCGCCATCAAAAGCGTTCCACGGGTCGCCGCGCCACGAGTTGTATGCCCAGTAGCATACGCCGTCTAACTTCAAGTCCCACGCTATCCACGGTTTCAGCCGGTAATACGATAACGGATTTAATGTTTTACAGTTAGTTGAACAACTATAACACCATACCGGTTTGCCTTTCGCCTGTTGTTGGCGGTAAAACGCTAATATTTTCTCACTCTTTTCACCAGGTTTCTCTAACGATTCAATCCGTGGAATCCAGATGTCTATGTAGGGTTCCATTGCGGTCAACTGGTCGGCTCCTTGATTGCCATCCATCACAGTTATTATATTCGGGTCAATCTCGCGTAGAAACGCGCCGCCTTTAACAACGTTACCCACGTTTTCGCCGGATGCTTCGTCCCATAACTGTACCGCGAAATCGTTGTACCCAATCCCCTGGGTTTTCAAGTATTTAACAAACGCGATAACATAGTTCTTGAACGCGCGTTTCCACTCAGGTCCCATGTACTCCCATTTATTGTTCTTCTCAATACTTCTGTTAACTTCCCTTAAAATTCCGTAACTGTACACGAGATACGCGCCCCGCCCTTTTTTGTAGTTAAGCGCTCCGTTTGAACTAAAATCTACGGTTTTGATAGTCCCGTCGTCGTTAAAGATTGGGACAGGTTGGGACACCAATATTGTATTCACCTTATGCGCAAAAAGGTCATCAACTTGCGCGGAACATTTCGCGTAGTCCCATTGGTACACATTTATCGGCATTTTCGCGGGTAACACAAACGGCCATACGGTAAGTTTAACCTTAACTTTTTTAGTTGGCAACTTAATATCAAACGGTACAACTTTGATTTCGTTTTCGTACACCCCGGGTTTAAGGTTGTGCGTCCTATAATTAAACCACATCTGCTGTGTTTGCTGCGACGGTATTACCACTCTGCCAATCTGGTTAGATATTGGCAACGCATCGGATTCACGGGTGTTGAGCCGCGTATCAACAAACACGATCTCGTGCGTAGTAACAACATCTTTTGTCTGTATTTCTTCTTTGGTTTCCACATTTTTTAGAGGTGAAACCATAACACGTGCGTCAATTTGTGCGCCCGACAAATTTGTTATGTTTACCACTGTGGACTCGTATTCAGACTGCGCGGCATACAACTCTATAATTTCAACATCTTTGATACTATTTGGTAGCGCAGATTCCGAAATTTTCAACATCGGGCTTTTGGTCCATAAAACTATGTTCGACATGTCTATAGTTTTGCATTGTTTTGCCAACTCTTTTGCCGTATCAGTTTTTGCCCATTCTTCTCGTGAAACACCGTTTTGTTGTTCCACCATCCGGTTTAACTCAGACTCGCAATTATCCAACGATTTAGTAATCGGTTCCAAATCTGTTTTTATATCGGATATATTCTTCTGTACCAATGAGTTCATTACACGGCAGGTATTAACAATATCGTAGCTAGGCATTGATTTCAGCGGCACTCGTTGACGGTATATAAGGTTATTCAGTTTAATAGCATACAACGAAAACCATAGCGTGTCATCTGCAGGGTTAGTTATTCCATACCCGGCTTCACTTTCTAACTGTTGATTTGGTTTTAAATTCAACGTTTGTACTGATTTTTGATTAATGTCATCGCCTAATCCGGTATCAACTACTATTTTTAAGCCAACGTTTACCGTGTTTTTGTTTGTTGCCACAAACTTTGCTTTATTGTATCCAATATCCGAATCACTAAATGCGGGAATATCAATAATAACCGGTTGTTTATCGCCAAACTTAACAACTCCGAAGTGTTGCGGGTTATGGAACCCTTCATATGTTGGAGACCATTCGGATAATTCTGCTACTTCTTTTGCATAACGGCTACGAGCAATGTTCAATGCCCAAACGTTATCTGGCACAGGCGGTAATATTCCTAACCCGGTAAAAGGAAGACATATTTCAATTGTCCACCCAGTATCGTTAACCCGGATTTCACTTTGCCAGTCCGCATTCCATGCGGGTACATCGGATTTACCAGAATGTTTCGCGTCATACTTTGTGTTTAAAATGTTTACAACAAAATGGTAGTACACACTCGTATCAGGGTTTGAACTAACAAATATTTCTATAGAATCGTCATTATAAACTGAACCGTCATAGTCTTGTATTTTAGCTTTCGCTACTGCAGTACTGGCCATCGGGTCTTCACAAACGATTGCGAAATACAAGTTATTGTCGTCGTAACACAGTTTCGCAGTAGTTTGTACTTCAGCTGTGGTTGTACCAGATATTGTACAGAACCCTGTGATTGGTTGTACTTCCTGCCAGCAAGTATCGTTAATAACGCCGTCAATCTTAGGCGCAGATTTTGTTTGCCAAACAGTTACGGACGGTTTATAACTTTCGTCCGCTTTGGCAATACCTGTAAACAATATTATTGCTAAAAACATTAACTTCAAAACGGTAATTGCGCGACAGTTTGATTTACACATTTTTACTTTCCTCCAGATAATTATAAATTTGTAAAAACCACCAGGCTTTTGGTTAAATTGTATCACAATTCCTGTTTTTTTTGGGGGTCTACATGTATAACAAATATTAATACGTTACGAAGTTCTTCTTGTGATTCCCGGTATCAGTGTGTTGATAATAAACAGGTTTGAGAGTAAAATATCTAGTAATGGAGGGTTTTTATGTATGAGGTTGTCAGTTAATTCCGGGTTTTATTCTGTCCGGCCGGGGGATATAAGGTTTTCAGTCTTTGAAACACTGGATTTTTGTAAACGTATAGGGTTTAGTGTTATAGATTTCGGGTTACACGGTAGTATATTCACCGGTGAGCATAATGAAGAAACTTTTCTTCATGGGGATAACTGGGAGAAAAATGTTGAACAGATAGTGTTGTATGGAAAAAAACTTGGTTTAGATTTCGCTCAAAGCCATCTTCCGTTTTATGTTTATACCGATCCTGATATAAAGGACAGGGAATTTAAGGAGGAGATGGTGAGAAGGTCGATTATGGCAAGCGCTATGCTTGGCGTGAAATGGGCGGTATTCCATCCCAGTAATGTGCCTTCCACTGATCTTGTTACTTCTAAAAAGGCGGTGAGCGAGTACCTCATTCCTCATATTACCCACGCAACAAGATTAGGGGTGGGGATAGCTATAGAAAATACGCTTTCAGTAGGTTTTACTGAAGAAAAGCATCGGTATTGCTCAACTGCAGAGGAATTATGCGATCTTACGGATACGCTTAAAACAGGGATATGCTGGGATACCGGGCATTCAAATATTACAGGAAGGGATCAGGTGAAGGAATTACGGACGGTAGGCAATCGGCTTAAGGTTTTGCATATAAACGATAACTTTGGGCAGAGTGATGCGCATACAGCGCCTTTCATCGGGAAGGTTAAGTGGAGAAAGATTATGGAAACTCTTGATGAGATAGGGTATGAAGGCGATTTTAATTTTGAAGTATCCGTTGCAGGTATTCCAGTAGAACTGCGTGAGGAGCACGCGAAATATCTTATTGCTACCGGAAGGTATTTATTAGGTATAAAGGATAGTATAAAGTGAAAAATTATATTTGCGAAAGAAAAACTAGCCGTAATGTTGTACCGATAAAACTAGAATACGATGTCGTTGTGGTTGGCGGCGGGATCAGTGGCATCTGCGCGGCTATCAGCGCGGCAAGAGGCGGGGTTAAAACCGCTATTATTCACGAACGCAGCGTGTTCGGCGGGAATGCAAGTTCTGAGATCAGGATGCATATCTGCGGCGCGTCCTGTCACTGGGGGAAGAAAGACGCTGTCGAAACCGGTATCGTATCCGAAATCGTGCTTGAGAATAAAAAGCGTAACGATAGTTTCAATTATTCCATCTGGGACTCGGTACTATGGGAAAAAGTTAAGTACTGCAACAATTTGGATATGTATTTAAACACCTGCATGAATTCGGTGGAGTCGGACGGCGAAAAGGTGCGGGCCATTACCTGCTATCAGTCAACGACAGAAACTACGTATGAACTTACCGCTGAAGTATATATCGATTGTACCGGCCATGGTACGCTTGGGTACAACGCGGGTGCGGAATACAGAATCGGGTGTGAGAGCAAACATGAGTTCAACGAACCTGACGCACCTGAAAAAGTTAACGGTTATACCATGGGTAACACGCTTATGTTTTGTGCGCGTGACACGGGGCATCCTGTAAAGTTTGACGCGCCGTTTTGGGCGCATAAGTTTGACGAGGACGACCTCAAACATCGCCCGCATGGCGACATTATTGTTTACCACACTGCCGACGATGTTGTGATTCTACCTGCAGGAACAAAATTTGAAAGCGTGACAAAAGAACTTGTCGAAAAATATGATGTCCGGTCAGGATATTGGTGGATTGAAATCGGGGGTGACTGGGACGATATCATTGGCCAGGCGGAAGAAATTCGCGATGAATTATATAAATGTGTTTACGGTATTTGGGGCCATATAAAAAACTATGGGGATCACGGTGCTGTGAATTACGAACTCACGTGGATCAGCGCGGTGCCCGGGATTAGGGAAAGCCGCAGGCTAGTAGGTGATTATATCCTGACTCAGCACGATATTTATAAGCATACCGAGCATAAGGACGGTGTTGCATACGGCGGATGGCCGATGGATGAACATACGCCTGGAGGGCTTTATGGTAAAGGCATGATTCCTTCCCGTGTGATAAGTTTCACCGGGCTTTATAGTATACCCTACGGCTGTTTTTGTTCAAGGAATATCAACAATCTTATGATGGCGGGACGAAATATCAGCGCGACCAAACTCGGGATGAGTTCCACAAGAGTGATGGGCACTTGCGCGGTTGGTGCACAGGCGGTGGGAACCGCTGCTGCGATGGCGGTACAACACAACTGTACTCCTCGGGAAATCGGGAAAATGTATATAAACGAGTTACGGCAGCAGCTTTTGAAGGAGGATTGTTTTATCCCGGGGTGTAGAAATGAAGATAAAGGCGATTATGCACGTACGGCAAAAGTGAGCGCTAGTTCGTATCTCAAAGGAAGTGAACCCGAGAAAGTTGTTAACGGTATTTCCAGAAATGTCAAAGATGAGAATAACTGCTGGGAGTCGGACGGTATTTCAAAAAACGGGGAAATATTGACGCTTGCGTTTGAAAAACCTGTGGCCTTGAGTCAAGTTCGGATAACTTTTGACCCGAACCTGTCAGAAGAAAAAGTTATATCTATCTCACACGCTTTTATTGAGAAAGAACGAAAAGGCGTCCCGCCGGAACTTGTGCGCGATTTTACATTGAAAATTGTCAGTGGTGATAATACGGTGTATGAACAAAATTTCAAGGGGAATTATCAAAGACACGTGGTTATTGATTTACCAAAAAAGGTGGATGCAGATAAAATCTGTGTACATATACACGCTACAAACGGGTACCTGAACGCAAAAGTGTTTGAAGTCAGGGCTTATTAATTGACTTCCTATCGGAAAGGTTAATATACTATTAGTACTATGAAAACATTACTTCTCAAAAACGCAACAGTAGTTACGATGGATTCCAAACGCCGGGTACTGACAAACGCCGATGTGTATATCGAGGATAACCTTATCCGCAAGATAGGTAAGCGTATTACAGGTAAAGCCGCCGACAAAACAATCGACTGTACCGGCAAAACCGTGATTCCCGGGTTTGTACAAACGCACATACATTTATGCCAAACACTTTTCCGCGGGATGGCGGAAGAAGCTGAACTACTAGTATGGCTGCGTGAACGCGTATGGCCGTTAGAGGCGATGCATACACCTGAAACGTTATACACCACAGCGTTACTGGGCATCGCGGAGCTTGTCCGCAGCGGGACAACGTGTATTCTTGATATGGGAACGGTTAATCATACTAGCTCGGTGTTTGAAGCGGTAAAAAGTTCAGGGATCCGCGCTACCGTCGGGAATGCAATGATGGATACCGGCGATGGTATACCTGCAGGGCTTAAGCAGGAGACGGAATGGTGTATCCGTACAAGCATGGATTTATTTAAAGCATGGCATAATACCGTGGATCAGCGGATTAGGTACGCGTTCACCCCGAGGTTCGCGCTTAGCTGCAGCCAGGAGTTGATACGTAAAGCTGTATATTTCGCGAAAGAAAACGGGGTGGTGATACATACGCATGCGTCTGAGAATTATAATGAAACAAATATTGTTAAAACATTATCCGGCGGGAAAGGGAATGTTGAGTATCTTCACTCCCTGGGGGTGCTGACTAATAAAACCGTACTCGCGCATTGTGTGTGGTTAAATGATAACGAGTATAATTTGTTGAACAGTACCGGCGCAAGTGTTGCGCATTGCCCGTCATCAAATCTTAAACTCGGGTCCGGGATCGCGTCTACCCGCAGGATGAAGGATGCCGGGATTAATGTAACCATAGGTACGGATGGCGCGCCGTGTAACAACAACCTCAACGTGTTAACAGAACTACGTATCGCGGGCTTACTAGCGAGGTATAAGGATATTACGCATATACTGTCCTCGCGTGAGGTTATGGAACTCGCTACCGTTAATGGTGCGAAGGCGTTGGGGATTGCAAATGAAGTTGGGAGCATTGAGGTTGGGAAACACGCGGATGTTGTGGTTTTAAATTTAAACAAGCCAAATACTGTACCGTACCGCGTAGAAGATGTATACTCTGCGATAGTATATTCCGCTGGAGCGGAGAACGTTGATACCACGATTATTGACGGTAAAGTTGTGTATAATAACGGTAAAGTGTTAACAATAAACGAGACAGATGTTACTGCTTCAGCAATGCGGTTTGCAAAAAGGTTTTATGATAAGGTAAAAAAAAGTAAAAAAGGTTAATCAGGTTATTATGTCAAAAGTGATCATAGATTTAAGTATTGCCGGGGGTAAGGCAGCGGTTGGGTTGGCGGAACAGGAACTTACCCGCGCGATTGAGAGTAAGGGCGAGGCACAGAAGGTTGAGTTCCCCGATACCGCGTTTTATTTTCCCGTATCCTATGCTTTGTTTGGGCTGGAAGTAAAAACGTTGGGTGATGCAAAAAAAGCTGTTGCACTTGCAAAAGGTAAGATTGAGGGCATACCTATAACTGACCCCGGGCTGGGTGATGCGTTATCCGCAGGGACGGCGACATTGATTTCAGCGGAAGTTATTGCGGGCTTACGGTACTTATACGGTACTGAACCGCAAAACGGGTGTGAAGGTTTTTTTAGTGATACAATCCTCCGGACTTTAGGGATACAGCTTGTCGACGGGAGGTTACCGGGTTTTGCTGCTATCCTCGGTGCTGCACCGGATAATAAGGCAGCGGTTGCGTTGGTGAGGGATTACCAACAACATAATGTCCTGATGTTCGTCGGCGGGGAAACTAATGGCAGGTCAATCATTGATCAGCTTATCGAAGAAAAGGTTGAGTTGGGCTGGGATAATTATATTGTTCCCTTCGGGCGTGATACTGTATCAGCGATTTATCCGATTAACTGGGCAATCCGCGGTGCAATGACGTTCGGCGGGGTAAAACCCGGGAATGCGGAGAAGTGTTTGGAGTACACAAAAAACCGTGTACTCGCTGTGGTGAATACGCTTGGCGCGGTGGATGCTTTAAAGGTAGCAGCGGGTGCCGGAGCGTTGACCCTGGGGTTCCCGATAATCGCGGATACTGAAGTTCCGGAAGTCGGGGAGTTGATAGTAAAAGAACTCGACCACCGCAAAATTGTGCAAAGGTCAGTTGAACTCCGGGGGATAAAGAGTAAAATCGCGAAGGTTGATGCGCCGGTAGCGGTCTCCGCTGCGTTTGAAGGCGAACGTGTCCGCCGGGAACAAACACGGGTGGAGTTCGGTGGAAAGTACTCAAAAGCGTTTGAGTGGTTGATAACAAAAACAATGGCCGAAGTTGAGGATGGGCGTGTAGAAGTCATTGGCCCGGATGTCGATACCGTACCTGAAGGGACAGCGTTGCCGCTGGGGATTGTCGTGGAAGTAGCGGGACGCAAGATGTTACCCGAGTTTGAACCCATACTTGAACGCCAGATTCATCATTTCCTAAGTTTTGCGATGGGTGTATTTCATATGGGCCAGCGAAACATGATCTGGGTGAGGATAAGCAAGGATACATATGCCGCGGGGTTCAGGCTGGTACATTTTGGAAAAATATTACACGCAATGATGCTTGACCATTTTCCTGCGCTTGTGGATAAAGTACAGGTAAAAATTATTACTAACCTGCAGGAAGTTGAAAAATTAAGCGTTCTCGCGAATAAGGCCTATGATGAACGTGACCGCCGGATTGCAGGCCTTACCGACGATAAAGTTGACCTTTTTTATTCGTGTACGTTATGCCAGAGTTATGCGCCAAATCATGTGTGCGTTATCACACCGGAAAAACTTGGACTCTGCGGGGCGTATAACTGGCTTGATGGGAAAGCAGCGTATGAGATTAATCCCAAGGGTATGAACCAGCCAATAAATAAAGGTAGTCAGCTTGACACTGTTAAAGGCGAATGGTCAGGGGTTAATGAATTTGTGTTTAACGCATCAAATAAAACGTTGGAACGCTTCTGTAACTACGGGATCATGGAATTTCCTACAACTTCCTGCGGGTGTTTTGAGTGTGTCATCGCGATCCTACCGGAATGTAACGGCGTGATGATAGTTAACCGCGGGTATACAGGAATGACACCCGTGGGGATGACCTTTACGCAGCTTGCGGGTAGTGTCGGCGGGGGTGCGCAAACCCCTGGGTTTCTCGGTGTGGGTAAGTTGTATATTACCAGCAAAAAATTTCTTGTTCCTGAAGGCGGCCTTCACCGTATTGTATGGATGACAAAAGAGTTGAAGGATGCGTTAGACGGGCGGCTACGGGAGAGAGCGAATGAAATCGGGGATCCTGGGTTTATCGATAAAATAGCGGATGAGTCCGTTACCACAGATATTACTGCGCTTGTGGAGTACTTACAGAAAAACGGGCATCCTGCGCTTAAAATGGCATCGATTATATAAGCCAAACGAAGCCTGTTCTCCTGAGAGGTTCGATTCCCCTCACCTCCACTTTTTCTTCCATCGTGTATTGATTTCTATTTTGACATTCCACAGACATTTGATTGTATCCTTAAGTTTTGATATATTATCAAAGGAGGCTTAACAAATAATGAAATCAAGAACAGTATTTCTATTATTGGCTACTTTTGTATTTAGCAATATTCCTTTATACGCAAATTCTCCAAACAAAGAAGAATATGTATTCAACTCCATTCCTTTACAAGAAAAAACCTATTTTAATTACAGTATTATTCCCGGGTATTACACAATATTTAATAATATTGACAACCCTGAAAGTTCTGTGTTTATAAGTAAAACTCCTACTCCTGACCAACTAAGCGATTTTGCTACAAATCAGCCTTCTTATAATTGGATAATTACCAAAAAGCGCGAAGCCATTAAAGGAATTGTTCTTAAGCAAAAAGTTATTTCCAGGAGTGATGTTCAATGGAGTTTTTCTGTTATAGATCTTATAAATCAAACACATAAGGAGTTCCCACTCAAGATTGAGAATCTACACATTACTGAACACCGTTCTCTTGAACTCAGGTATGGAAAAGATATGGTAAACAAACCTTTGCTAGAATCGGATAAACGAATATCTCTTGCTTTCCCGTTATTTGGTAAGACAAAATACAGTATTTTGCCGTACAAATACATTTATGCCAAGCTTATTGACTTTATAGACTCTAAAGAATTGTATAAATCTACAATAAATATTAAGGACATAGAATACAAAAACGATGAAAATGAAAGGGTAGATACAAAAGATACAGTATGTGATTCATACTTGTTAGAAGACAAGAAAGTGCAAGTAAAATTCTATGATCCACTTTTAAATATCAGCACTCGATTTCCTTCATTTAAAATTGATGACGAAACAATTGAGGACAAAGAAAAAGCCAAAATGTTGAACGATTATGTTCACAATTCAGCAATATATTTGTTTTCTGTTTATGACGGCAATGGGCAGGTATTTAAGCATTTCTGTCTCAGAGGAAATCCAGAAGTTACGGATACAGCATTTTTCTTTAAAATCGATATTATCTCCAACAAAATAAGAACGCCTTTTAATCCAAATACAGATAGTTATGAACAATATATTGAAAAAACTATCGATACGTTAAACTTACGTGGGTCAACATTATTCGAGCATATGGCTGCGTTCAACAAACCGGAAGAAAAACAAGTCATAGGCAATGGAATACTGTTTCTAGGGTACTATATGAGAGTCTTACCCTATTCCGAAGTGAAACAGCAGATGAATCAAATTATCCAAAAAGAGACAGGTAAATCGCAATAAGAATATTATGGAACGTTTATATTTTGTTAATTTTCACATATAACGAGATAAAAATTACACACTCTGTCCCATAAACCATGTTCTGATGGCATCCAATCCTAGGTAATTCTTTAAGTTTTTACTTAATAGATATACTTGACAACAAAACCTTCTATATTGTAATATCGTTCATATAAAGAACGGATATCGTTCTGTGTATGAGGAGGTTTATGGCAATACCGAATTATCGTACCCGCTGGATTAGCAAAATACTAGAACCTGCTACAAAAAGTTTCAAGGTGGTAGTTCTCACTGGTGCGCGTCAAACTGGGAAAACCACGTTTCTGCAGAACGAGCCAATATTCTCCGGTTGGCATTATCTTACACTAGACGATTATAACGTATTAGAACAATCGCAGAATGATCCGCAAAGTTTATGGTATTCTCATGACAAGGTGATAATAGATGAAGCGCAGAAATCGCCGGGAATACTGTCAGCAATAAAACTTGAGGTGGACCGCCATCCCGGTAAACGGTTTGTATTATCCGGTTCAGCAAACTTGCTATTAATGCGGAGCGTATCAGAAAGTTTGGCAGGCCGCGCGGTATATTTCAAACTAAACCCTATGTCATTAGGCGAAATTCATCGGGATAAGTATGTCAATACCGTTGAAACCCTTTTCTCTGTTAAACTTCCACAAAAAGGACGGGTAAAACGTAAAACTCAAGTTACAGATTACCTGTTAAACGGCTTTGTTCCGCCGTTGATAAACAGTGAAAAAGTAACTGGGGGAGTAACGAATTGGTGGAACGGGTATGTTTCAACATATTTAGAACGCGACCTCCGCGCGTTGTCACAGGTGGACTCGTTGGTAGATTTCAGGAGGTTAATGCAGATATTAGCATTACGTACGGGAACTGTGTTGAACCGTGCAAACGTTGCGCGTGATGCCGGGCTCAGCCGTCCTACCACCACACGGTATATAAACTTGCTCGAAGTGTCAAACATTATAGAACTTATCCCGGGATATTATAATAACCGTTCCAAACGCGTAGTAAAATCTCCGAAGTTGTACTGGTTCGACCCTGGGATTGGCGTATTTCTCAGCGGGATTTATGATGAGAATGAACTTAAAGACTCTAAAGAATACGGCGCGTTTTTTGAGTCAATGGTTTATCATCACCTGAGGATATATACTGAACTTCTTACGCCGCCTGGAAAACTATTTTTTTGGCGGACCGAGTACGGTGATGAAGTAGATTTTGTAATACAGCACGGAACTAAGTTACTGGCGGTGAAAGTCAAGCTTACAAAACAGGTAGGGTATAACGACACCCAGGGATTGCGGCAGTTTATGCGTATTTTCCCGGAAACAGTTGTTGGTGTGTTGGTGTATACTGGCGAAAAAGTGGTACAGCTGGATGATAAGATTATTGCGGTGCCTTGGGATTTATTATAAATTGGTGCATACTGAGCCTGTACAAATTACTATTAAAAAATAATATAATACTATAATCAGATGTTAAGAAAACATTCGTACTTTTGGAGGGCTCGACAATGTTGAATCGCTTGTTTTTTTGTTACGTACTAACCGCGCTGTTATTTTGTATTCCTGATACCGGCTACAGCCAACCCGCTGCAACACCATCCGCGACCGCTCCGGAGAACACGGTACAACCTGCAGCAGTTGCAGCTGTTGAACCGGGTAAAGACCAGATTGCTATACTTGACGTTATTTCTGCGTCGTTAAACATGGAACCCGGCAAACTCTCGATCCTCACCGACGTGTTTAGGACCGAAATATTTAAACTCAACCTCTTCAAAGTCCTGGACCGCAGCTATATCGAAAAAATATTGAACGAACAGAAGTTAAGCATGAGCGGCGTGATAAAAGAATCCAACTTCTTAAAAATCGGGCAGTTGCTGGCGGTAGAAAAACTGTTTATCTGTACAATAGAACGGTTCGGCAGCACGCTAGCGGTTAACGTACGTATAATCAACGTCGAAACGTCGCTCGTGGATTATACCGAAAACGTGTTTATCAAAGACGAAAATATGCTTTTCAACGCGTTAAAAGAAATTGTGAAGAATATAGAACTGTACTACAAAGTCCGAGGTACCGCGAATCAACCACAGAACGTAGAGGAACGCCAAAAAACGAAATGGATATTTTTAGGCGCGACCGACACAGAGCTCAGCCAGTTGATTGAACACAAAATAGAACCGGAAAAGTTTTTGGACATCCGCCAGTACGACATCTCGTTTTCATTAACCGAATTTCTTAACGCCTACAACAAAGGCTGGGATTTTGAAGTTATCAAAACGTTCTTACGCAGCGGTATTTCGTATGAAGATACAAAAAAGGCGTTGGGGTTCGGCATCCTTAATTTGGACAGTTTTAACCAGCAATTCCGCCCCGCCGGTTTCAAGTTCGACGAGTATTTAGAAGCATACTCTAAACATCTCACAACGTCAGAAGAATACAAAGATTACCGTAAAGGATTTAAAAAAGACGGGTTGGCATACGGTTTAGGCGGTGTTGCAAACAGTATCCCGATTGCGAACTCAGACTTCAAATTTCCGTTGTTAGTATTTAACTGGGAACATTTTTTGACGGAATTCCAGCGCGGTTCGTTCAAACGCAGCGTCGACGTCGGCATGTTTTTGTTTAACGGCATCGCGCCAGCGCCGTATTCGCAGTACAACTGGTACATGGGCGAATACCCGTTTTACTTCAAGACCGGCGCAGGTTTAGTTGCCGAACTTTTTCTGGGTGGCCACGTTGGCGCGTATATTCACATGGGGGTAGAGGTAAAAGAAAAGTACGAGTTCAGCGTTATCATAGCACTATTAGGTACACAACCCGGGGTGTCGTATACCGACTTTAAATCCAAACCCGGCGACCCAAAGTATGTCGGGATCACGTACCCGTACTGCGCCGCAGCACTAAAGTTTAAATAATTCTTGGTAATATTCAGAAAAGAGGAACG